>JAAYDB010000014.1 GCA_012729475.1 Bacteroidota bacterium | reverse complement strand
TTTTTCAACTTTTTTCAACGCAACCTATACCATAACCCTGTAAACAAATCTTTTAAATCCTGTTTACGGGGTTTAGGGGTCAAAATAGGTACAAAAAACACTCTTAACATGGATATGCCATTGGCTTTTTAAGTTTTGTTAATATATTTTCTCAATTCTTTTTTGGTCAAATAATCAGGTTATGTTATATAAATTTTATGTAATTTTATTAGATTCGCCGGGCCAGGGAATAGCGTGAGACGTATTATGGAAAAAGCAAAATTCAGAACAATTACCCTTCTTTCTGATATTGTAATTCTTGCAATATCTTTTCTTATAGCAGCTTCTTTCAAACCAACAGGACTCAGTTATTACGTCCCTTCGCACAGTTTTTTCTTCATCATACTTGCCCTTATATGGTTGGTGGTATCACTGGTCAACGGTAAGATGCACCGGGGTAAGATCATAAATTTCACTACTGTTTTCAACAGGGTTATCAGCAGCAACCTCATTGCTTTAGCTTTGACTGCTTTGATAATGTACACTTTCCGCGACTATGATTATTCAAGATCTGTAGTACTGGGGACAGCTGCTCTTGCTACATTTTTTGAGCTGATCCTGGGATCAGTTTTCATAGCCTACAGAAAAGCCAAAATTCAGGATCCGGAAGAACTCAAACAATATCGGAAGTTAAGTGAATATGAACTGGTAAGAGATACCTGCAACTCCAACAACAAAAGTAACCCGAAAGAGGTGAAGGCCCTTATAAACCCTGGCATCATTGAAGCTATTGAGGCAGAATCGGGACAGGAGATGGCTGAAGCCATAATAAGTATGACGGGCACCAAGATAGCCGGACGCACTGCCGTACTGTCAACAACCACCCGGTTTAACATTTCCAATCTGCCACAGAAAAACTACAGATATCTGATCAACCTCCATAAGTGCAATGATATTAAGGACCTTGATCATTTCATTGAAGCTGTTAACTGGAAACTTGAGCCGGGCGGATATTTTTTCTGCTGTGTGGAAACTAAAGACCAGAGGAAAAAACGCATTCTGAAAAAGCTGCCCTTCGGTATTAATTATATTTATTATTTCTTCGATTTCATTGTGAAAAGAGTACTGCCCAAGCTTAAATTCACACATAAAATATACGTTTTATTAACCCGGGGCCATAATATGGTTATCTCGCGTGCTGAAGCTCTCGGCCGTCTGTCCCGGGGAGGATTCAGCATCCGTCAGGAGTCGTTTATAAATAACCTTCTGTGTATAGAAGGAAAAAAAGTATGTGACCCCCTGCCCAAAAACGGAACATATTACGGACCTCTGATAGCTCTTCCACGTATAGGACAGGGTGGTAATCTAATCAAGGTATATAAAATGCGCACCATGCATCCCTATTCAGAGTATATACAGGATTATGTATATGGCTTGTATGAACTTCAGGACGGCGGGAAATTCAAAAACGACTTCCGGATAACATCCTGGGGCGCTGTCTGCCGCAAGATATGGCTCGATGAGGTCCCCACTTTCATCAATCTCTTCAAGGGAAATATGAAACTGGTGGGAGTAAGACCCCTGAGCAAACAATATTTTGAGTTGTATAATGAAGAATTCAGAAAGAGAAGGATTAATTACAAACCCGGACTGATACCTCCTTTTTATGCCGATATGCCAAAAGATCTCGAAGCTATCCAGGCATCAGAGATCAGATACCTCGATGCATACGATAAGAATCCTTTTATTACCGATTTCCGGTATTTCTGGAAATCGTGGTGGAATATCCTGGTACATCATGCAAGAAGTAAATAGCAAGACCACACAACAACACACCACCCTATCGCACAACCTCTTAAGCCCCCTTTAGGGGGTAGGGGGTCGGAAAAGGCACAGGGCTCAGAGCACAGTGCACAGTGGGCACGAAA
>JAAYDB010000092.1 GCA_012729475.1 Bacteroidota bacterium | reverse complement strand
TATCACCGAAATCCTGATAATCGGGATAATCTGCTGTGTTGAAGTTGGCTATCTGGGAGAAATTTACTTCAGCTTTCTCTGACCCTGTATAGAAGAGGAACTGATCACACTGATGCGAGCCAATGTCACAGAGAATCCCACCGGCCTTTCCAGGTTCGAAGAACCAATCCGGACGTGTGGCAGGTCTCATCCTGTGCGGTCCTAATCCGATAGTCTGTACTACCTTCCCTATAGCTCCTTCTCTCACCAGATCACCTGCTTTTACAGATGCAGGATTACCCAGACGCTCACTATACATGATGGAATATATTCTATTAGTATCTTTCTGTACCTCTTTTACCTCTTTAAACTGCTCAAGGGTTAGAATGCCGGGTTTGTCGGCCATATAATCCTTTCCTGATTTCATTACCCGTACTCCCAGAGGTGCTCTGTCAACAGGTATGGCAGCACTGGCTACTAGCTGAATGGAAGGGTCTTCCAGTATTTCCTCCTCACTTTCTGCTACTTTTACTTCAGGGAAGAGTTTTGTAAATCTCGGAAGTAATTCAGGCTCCCTGGAATAGACTGATACCAGTTTTCCGCCTCCGGTGATAAGCGCGTTAGTCATACCGTAAATATGATCATGGTTCAGACCTATGACAGAGAATCGAATTGATTCCTTTGGGACAGGATGTTTTCCGGATATGAGAGTGACTTCCTTTAGAGGCGAACTATGATGAAGTCCGCGGCCAAAGATGTCGTAAGGTATCATAGAGGCAGTTGCCATCCCCGCTGCAGTAAATAATGACTTTCCAAGGAAATTACGTCTGTTAAATTTCATTTTGTGCTTTAAAGTGTTAAGAATATATGAATCATTTCAAAAGTAGTATAAATGAATATAATTGTATATAAAAATGTAGAAAAACCTGATGAGAATATGAAGACTTATTGAAAAGCCTGATTAAAAAAGTTTACTCATCATAATGATGGCTGTACAATGTTTTTTTTTATATTGCCTTTATTATGATTTTGCCTTTGGATTTATCTCCATTTTAATGCTTGTTTTCTATGGAAAAATATTCATAGAAATATTAAAGACGGCAGATTTTTTCAGTTAAGTATATAGTAGACAGATGCAAATTACCACTGAGAATATATTACTTATAGGATCAGTATTACTCTTTTTATCACTGATTGCTGGTAAGACTTCGTACCGCTTTGGAATACCTGTACTTATTCTTTTTCTTGGAATCGGGATGCTCGCCGGATCAGAAGGCATAGGACGTATCAATTTTGATAATCCCAAAGCTGCACAATTCATAGGGATAGTAGCTTTAAATGTGATACTTTTTTCGGGAGGACTGGAAACAGGTTGGGATTCAGTCAAACCTGTACTGTGGAAGGGTTTAACCCTTTCCACTCTAGGGGTTCTCCTTACAGCCGGTATTTTGGGGATATTTGTCTGGGCTGTCACTGATTTTACTATTTATGAAGGATTGCTATTAGGATCAATTGTGTCGTCAACAGATTCAGCTTCTGTTTTTTCAATACTTCGTTCCAAAAAACTGGCATTGAAAGGCAATCTTCGCAGTATCCTTGAACTTGAGAGCGGCAGTAATGACCCTATGGCTTATGTGCTGACAATTGTTTTTACCAGTCTTGTTACCCTCCCTGATACTAAGGTATCATCAGTATTATTAGTATTTATTCAGCAACTTGTGCTGGGTGGTCTGTTCGGCTTTTTGTCAGGGAGAATCAGTAAAGAAGTTATAAATAAGATAAATCTTGATTATGAAGGTCTGTATACTGTTCTTATAGTGGCAATAATGATATTTACTTTTTCGTTTGCCAATGCTCTGGGAGGGAATGGTTTCCTGGCAGTTTATCTGGCAGCCATCTATCTGGGAAACCAGGAAATACTCCACAGGAAAAAGTTCATCAAGACCTTTGATGGTTTTGCCTGGCTCATGCAGATAGTCCTTTTTCTAACATTGGGATTACTCGTCTTTCCGACTCAGATAGTCCCTGTGATAACAATAGGTATTATAATTTCTCTTTTTCTGATAATAGTAGCCCGTCCGTTGAGTGTATTTGTTTCTTTATTATTCTTCAAAATCCAGAACCGTAGCCGCCTGTTCATATCA
Organism: Bacteroidota bacterium; assembly: GCA_012729475.1. Lineage (GTDB taxonomy): Bacteria > Bacteroidota > Bacteroidia > Bacteroidales > VadinHA17 > LD21. The sequence goes on along the minus strand of JAAYDB010000092.1, from coordinate 19,744 downwards.
TGGGTTGGTCTGAGAGGTGCTGTGCCTATTGTTTTTGCAACATACCCTTTGTTGGCCGGAGTAGAACAGGCAAATATGATTTTTAATATAGTGTTCTTTATCTCAATAACATCATTAATCATCCAGGGAACAACAGTCCCTGTTGTTGCCAGATTACTTCATCTGACTCTTCCTGAAAAAGCAAAACAGCGTACAAAAACTGATATCCAGCTGTCAGAAACCATGAGATCATTGCTGACACAAATAACCATTCCTGAAGGATGTGATGTTATTAACAAGCCATTGTATGAACTGGGAATACCTGATACTTCATTGATTACTCTCATAGAAAGAAATGGACAATATATTGTTCCATGTGGTACAACCAGTCTGATGGCCGGAGATAATTTATTTTTAATCTCAGAGAATAATAATGACCTGGAAAAAGTTTATAAATCACTTTCTTTGCCCTATCCTTTGATTAATAGCTGACAGATTTAAAACACAATAAACAAATATGCTTCTGTCTTCTTCTTTAATCCTGATTGATCTTTAAGGTATGTGCCGGTAACCTGGTTATTTATAAAATAACAATGGTTTCTGTTTCCTGGCAAATTCTTTCTCCAGTTCATCGGCAATGTCAGCAGGGTTTGTCAAAGGCATATCATCTTCAAAAACATCGTAGTTAAGTAATTGTGCTTTTTTGAATTTCTCAAATTTGGGCAGTTCTGATCTGTTCGTCGTTTCTATATGATTACCTTCATCATCTACTATAATTACTTTTGGCAGGAAGACACCCTTCCTTCCTATGAATTTATCCATCAAATCCACTGCTTCATCATATTCTTTCCTGCTGGATCTGCCTAATGATTCATATCTGGATATGTTTCTTCCGTCCCAGGTGCTTATAAGTGCATAGCTTTCCGATATCTTTTCATCGACAGAAGTCATTTCATTCAGTGTGTCGTGTCCTGATGGCATAAGAAGTACTTTTCCACCTCCACCTTCTATATTGGAAGCATATCTGGCCATCGTTATTCCTGATATCCAGCCCTGGAGATGTTTCATGTATATTTTGCCAATCTGCACAGGTACAATAAAATGTACTATTCCTTTTTCCTTATGACACTGTAACAGATAATAAGGATGGACTCCGATCCAGAACATCCTTCTGAATGTTTCAGCCAGGGTTTTGTAATTATCATTTACATGGTTTAGGAGGACAGTCTGATTACGAATTGTGAAGCCATGGTTTCGTATTCTCCTGACAGCTTTTGCAAGATCCTCTGTTACTTCATGATAATGATTGATATGTGTCATGAAATAGACATATTTCTCCGGCCCTTCATTATATTTATTAGCAGCATCATTTATTAAATCGAGGACTTCATCTGTTATTGCCATAGGCAATACAACAGGCACTCTTGTAGCCATTCGAATAACTCTCAGATGTGGTATCTTACTTAATTCTTCAAGAATATACCGGAGTCTTTTGTTGCTAATCATCAGAGCGTCTCCTCCGGTTACAAGCACTTCATTGATGTTTTTATTATAAGCTATATAAAACAAACCTTTATTAATCTCATTCATGTTAACTTCAACAGTGGTGTCAAGAGACTTGGTTCTTTGGCAATGAACACAATATGATGCACAACTTGTGTTTTCAGCAACAAAAAGAGCAAGTCTGTTCGGATAACGCTGATAAGCAGCTCCGAAACTTCTTGTACTTTCACTCATAGCTCCTTCCGCACCAGTATCAGGAAATAGCAAATTTGCCGGGGTCGGTACGCTCTGCCAGAAAACAGGGTCAAGCCGGTTCTTTGAGTTCTCTCCTGGCATCATTGCAGGATGAAAAGGATCCTCATTCATCAGGGATGCATAATAGGGAGTTATCCTAAGCGGTTCTTTTCCCTGACTTTTCATCGTTTGTATGGTCCGGTCGATCTCTTCTGCCTGGTAATCATTTAATTTAATTACCTTTTTGAGCTGTTCAACATTCCTTATAGAATTTTTTCTCTGCCAGATAGGATCATTCCACTCATCTTCCGATACATCTTTCCATAATTCTATTTTATTATACTTCCGGGGAACATAGAAAACGTTATTTTTTTCCGTCATATTGGTAATCATTGGTCAATTATTATATTATTTTTTTCTCCTGAAATAATACCTCCATGTAGCTTCAACACTAGTAATTCATAATCCGCACATGGATGCAAAATATTACATGTATATTATTATAACCCCTTTCAGAGCCAATAGTTCAGGCAGAAATTATTTATTAAGAAGTTATAATATGAAATCAAAATAGTAAAAATATCCTTCAGGTGCAAATTTTCAGGTGCAAATTACGTGGCATGGGTTTTATTATTAAATGATTCCATATCATGCATAAGGTTTTTTTGTTAGGCATATATTTTATGTACTCAATCTCTTTTTATGTAAAAAAGATGAGGTATTAAAGGGCTGTAAATTTCATGGAAGGTTATTTTCAATAATAGTTATTTTCATTGTTTTCTTCATTTTCATTAACAGAAAAGAATGAGTACTTATAATTCATGGGGATTATTGAAATATAATCTTCAACAGTAGCTCCGGAGAGACAGGCTTCAATGATTTTTTTCCCTGTGGAAGATAAACCTGGCTTCAAAAATGCTGGCAATTGTTTCTTAAAGAAGTCATAAAGTATTTCAGCTCCGGCATCGTAACCTTCAATGCCCACATCCACCTGTTTGTATACTTTAAGAAATCTGGAAGGTATTTTCATCCCTTCTATGGTAAGGTAATCAAGTTCGAAACCCAATAGAGGACATCTGGCATACTGGTATTGATCATTCCTTAATTTGGCATTTCCTCTTCGTGTCAGATATTCCCTCATCAGCAGTTGTGGTTTGAATCCCACTTTCCATGCGCCAATATGTTGATTAGGGACAAGAGTATAGCGGATACGGGGAGTATTTATGATCTGGTCGAGCAGTAAGTTTGCGTGGATGACCATTTTACCGGTTGCAAAAGGCCAGTATGAACCAACTCCTTCACTTCCCATTGTGTCATCTCCTACAATACTCGGATTAGCATGTCCGCGCGGAGAAACGAGTCTCCACAACCAGGCCAGGGCAGGAGGAAGGATGTGAAAAAGACCTATTATACCATAACTGGGATTTTGTCTTGTGCAGGGAGGTGTCCGGACACCGAAGCTTCGTATATCGACAGTTACCGGTCTGGAAACTACATTAGGTACTATTTCTCTTGGGACAACTACTCTTGGGTTAGGACATCTTACGCCGGGTGCATCTTCGGTATGATCCCATATCAATGCAGTACTGTCAGGATTAATCTGGATATTTATAAATAATAATGGTTGTTTTGGTTTGATAGTCAGTTTTTCCAGAAAAGGATCATCTCCGTAGTCCCTTATACCATCAACCCGGATAAACCAGGAATTCTCAGCATCCAGCAAGGTCAGTTTACCATTATCTTTCTGAAGTGATGGATGACATAGGGCCATATCGTCTGTGACAGGATTAAAAGAACAAAACAAAGGAAGATTGATAAGACGTTTTTCTCCGGTAAGTATGTTTTCTCCAATCATAACTTCTCCGGTAGCTTCCCTTACTATGTTCTGAAGCATCTCACTCTTCCCCCCTCCACTGGCACCTTCATGCATGAAAGTAGTGATGTTATCGTAAGGACTTATTACCTGTACAGTGGAACAATGGGCTGTGACCCATCCTTCTTTTTCTCCTTTGGTGAGCAATGCTCCATATAAACCTTTCTTGGCACTGGGGCCAGGATATAGATTGTATGAGAAGATCTCGTGTAAGTTCTCTGTTCTGTTATGCACTACTATTTGTTTACCCTTAAAATGAGTGTGACGGAAAGTGGGAGCCACATAAATAACAGAATCAATAGCAGAACCTTCTGTTAGTTCCTGCACAGGAGTTAAGCGCTGAAGCATAGCCAGACCCATGGCAAAAAAACCGGCATTGGCCGGAGTGATAGCTATTCCACTGCATCCGATTGATTCTCTGCCTGCGAAATAGAAAAACACTCCGAGATCCCGGGTGCTGAGCCAGTCAAGAGTTTCTTTTTTCAAAGAACCAAAATCATAACCAAACCTGTCTTTGAAACGCTCCTTGTCTGTAGGAAGGTCATCCGCAATAGCCATAGTGTCAGGATCCCTTCTTCGCATATAGGGATCAACGTAATTGGCAGAAATACCATTGCTTACCCTGTGAACAATGGCTTCCGTTATTTCTCCGTGTCCCGGAATGTCGTACTTTACTTCGTAAACAGGATTATCTCCTCCTACAGCTGCAACAGCAAGTTCTTCAATAGTATTGAAGACAGTAAAAGATTTACAATTGTTGAGTAAATGCAAAATGTCTTCAGGTAATTCAATATTTTTCTCTCTTAGTTGTTCAAATAAATTGTTCACTTAAGTAAGTGGTTTTTAGTTATTCATTATTCATTACAAAAAATATCCAGGGTTGAAAGCAATCATGTTCTATTTCCCTGGCATACTCGTTTTATAAAATCACATTATACAAAACAGGACAAAATTAATCAAAATAAAAACTATTTCGATATTATAAATATTGCCTGTAAGGTTAAAGTGAAGATATTCAAATTTTTAAAATTATCTTTATGTTTTTATCAGCAGAAAAAAATTATAATAGTTTATATCTCATTACATTATGGTATTAGAAAATGGTATCTCCCTGGATACAATCATTGCAGTTTTCAGGTCTTCCTCCGGTTTCAACCTGTATTGTTGAATGAGCGATTTTATATTTTTCTCTTAAGTCGTTTTGTATTGTGGTAATGAAATTTACATCCGTTTCACGGTTTGTCTCAAGGTGAACAGTCATTGCTGCAGTGCTTGTGCCCAATGCCCAGATATGAAGATCATGAATACCGCTCACTTCAGGTATGTTTTCAAGATATTTCCTTACAGCTTTTATGTCAATGTATTCCGGTACAGCATCCATGGCCAGACTTACGGAATCAATTAATAATCTGTACGATCCATAAATAATTATCAGGATTATTAATATTGAGGCAAGAGAGTCTATCCAGACTATGCCGGTAAAAAACATTATTATACCAGAAAAAACCACACCAAGAGACACAAGAGTGTCGGCAATAAAATGAATGAAAGCACTTCGTATGTTGAGGTCATGTTTTTGACCCTTGACAAAAAGCCAGGCAGTAAAGCCATTAATTATTATTCCTGTGAAAGCGATAAGAATTACGTTTAAAGAATTAATCTCCACTGGATTACCGATGCGTTTAATTGTTTCAAATGCGAGAATAGTAACGGCTGCAAACAATAATAATGTATTCAGGATAGCAGCCAGAATAGTCGACCGTCTGAATCCATAAGTGAACCTTGAGGTAGGCTTTCGCTGTGATAACCTGATAGCTCCCCAGGAAAAGAACAAGGTTATTACATCACTGAAATTATGTCCTGCATCAGAAATAAGGGCCATTGAGTTGGACAATAAGCCAAAAACAACTTCAATAATGATGTAAATGATATTTATTATAATTCCAATAAGGAATAATTTGCCTGTCTTCTTAAAATGAATATGATGATGATCATGCTCCATATCATTTATTTAACATCGATTTTCTCCTTTTTGTTTTATACTCCTGATCAATAAAAGGAAAATAATAAAAAAGATATCTTTACATCATATCAATAATATCATAATTCTTAAGATTATGGAAGCAGACAGAAAATCGATTCACGATTTTGATGTCAGTCTTATTTGTGAGTATTTTTCAAATATGGAGCGACAGGGGCCGGGTAGTCCTGAGGTTACTGTGAAAGCACTTGGTTTTGTAAACAATCTAACCCGGGATTCTCATATAGCTGATATTGGTTGTGGTACAGGAGGGCAGACAATGGTTCTGGCTGACAATACAGACGGTCATCTTACAGGTGTCGATTTATTCCCGGCTTTCATTGATATTTTTAACAATAATGTAAATCGCCGGAGTCTCCGGGGCAGGGTGAAAGGAATTGTGGGATCAATGTTTGAACTGCCTTTTGACAATGAGGAGCTTGACCTTATATGGTCTGAAGGAGCAATATACAATATTGGTTTTGAAAAGGGACTGAAAGAATGGAGGCGATTTCTTAAACCGGGAGGCTTTATTGCGGTTTCGGAAGTCTCATGGTTTACCACAAAGCGACCAGAAGAAATAGAGGATTTCTGGCAGGATGCTTATCCTCAAATAGACACTATTCCAAACAAGATAAAACTTTTACAGGAAACAGGATATATTCCTGTAGCATCTTTTATTTTACCGGAAGAATGTTGGATTGAAAACTTCTATGAGCCGCAAACAGAGGCCAGACGAAAATTCCTTGAGAAATACAGGGGAAACAAAACTGTTGAGGATTTTATTGAAAATGAAAAGAATGAAGCCCGTTTATACGATAAGTACAAGGAATATTATGGATATGTCTTCTATATAGGTAAAAAATGTGATATATAAAACGAATACTCTATATGTTGATGGTTAAGAAGATGTTTTCCCATTAAGTTTCCTGAGCATGGTAACAGATCCTTCAACACATTTATAATCTTCGAATCCTAATTTCCTGTAAAAATCATAAGCGTAGTTCATTCTGTCAACACTTAGAGAAACCTGTTTGTAATCAAGTTCTGTAAGTAACCGGATCATAGACAACAAAAGTTTTGTCCCAACACCTTTATTCCGGTACCTTTCCAAAACCGACATACTCAATTCCGGTGTCTCAGTATTAACAAAACCAAAGCCTTTTTCTGCATCATAAAATTCCCTTGTCCATATTGCTCCGATTATTCTATCATTAATGTCAGCAACGAGACAATAATCTCCGGCCTTTCCAAAGTTTTTGATATACACATAGATTTCAGGATTGCGGATAATACCGAATGGCAATTTCGCAGTACCGGGAGGAATGAAAATTGCATTATAAAGCATTTCCTCAAGAATACTGTATTCAGAATCATGCAAATGACTTATAGTAATGTTGTTATGTATTTGCTGGTTCAGATAAAGGGTATGTTTATTATTAATCGCAGTTTATTTCTCCGCTTAAGTAAAGTCTGGCTCGGCCTCCAATGGAACATCTGTCACCTTTATATTCACATACCAGCTGACCGCCTCTTTTTGACAGTTGATAAGCTGTCAGAAGGCTTTTATTAAGTCTTTCTGACCAGAATGGGAGTAATGAGGTATGTGCAGAGCCTGTAACCGGATCTTCGTCAATCCCTACCCTGGGCGCAAAAAAACGGGATACAAAATCTGCTTTTTCACCCCTGGCAGTAACAATCACTCCTCTGGCATCCAACAGAGCTATTTTTTTGAAATCAGGCTTTATCTCCTGCAGGATACTTTCGTTATCAACCAGTGCCAGATAATCACTTTTCCCCTTATGTAATTCCAATGGTCTTATGCCTAAACAATTTTCCAGAAAATTTATCTCTTCCTCTGAGGATATTGTCAGTGTATCCGAAGGAAAATCCAGAGAGATAAGGTCATCTGTTTGTTTTGCCATAAGCAGGCCACTCTTTGGTGAATGGAAACGGATAAGAGTATCATGATGATCAAGTTCGTTGAATATCACATAAGCTGAAGCAAGTGTGGCATGTCCGCATAAGTCTATTTCTACGGCAGGACTGAACCATCTGATTGCAAAATCCCGTCCGTCAGGTACTATAAAAGCTGTTTCTGGCAGATTATTCTCAATAGCAATTGATTGCATCAAGTTATCGTCCAGCCATGAATCAAGAATACAGACAGCTGCGGGATTTCCTGAAAAGAGTTTTTCTGTAAATGCATCCACATGGTACATCCTGATCTTTTGCATGATATTTATTATTTTGTAGGAAGTTAAAGGTCTGTAAACCTTAATGTTCTTCTATTTTGACCTTTGTCTCCCGGTTATTTTATCCAACGCGGCTTTCATTTTGTTGATAGCATCATTCAGAGCTTTTTCTTTGCTGTTGTTCTTTCCTGTCACTATAACAGGTTGAAGATCTTTTATTCTTGCTTCTATTTTACATTGTACATCGTCCGGACTTTCTTTCCGTGCATTCTGGTCGGAGAGATAAACTTCGATCCGTGTTATTCTATCTTCAAAACGTTTTAGGGCATGATTTAATTTTTCTGTAACAAAAGCTTCAAGTTTCTCGCTTATCTGAATATTGTTGTCGGAATTGAGTTGAATTTTCATAGAAATTTTATTTTACTTTTTATTAGCATTATTAATTACAAGGAATTAAGTGAACCCGGATCCATATGAATACCAGAAATTTTTATTCGTGTTTGAATGGTAATAGAATGACTATTTCATATTATCAGGACTTTTTAATGTAAGTGGTCTATTATTTATCCTTTTTTGATGATTTACTATTTGATTTAAAAGAGAAAACCTTAGATGTAAAGCAGCCTGTTAAAAAAACTGTAATTATTATTACTACCAGTGGTAATTGAAAGCTGAAAGACAAGAAACGTAATTCCACATTTTCAAAATTCTGTGCAATGATTATTATTAATAACAAACTCAGCAAAATGTAAATTACATGCCTTAGTTTTATTTTTCTGGCTGATACGCTCATTTTTTATCTTATCTTAAATGCAAATATAAGTACTTCCATTGTCTCTGCTATTAGTCCCATAAATATTTCCACTCATTGTTTTGCTTTTTCCATACAGTATGGAATATACCGGTGCTTTCATTGTTATTGCCTGAAGAGTCAATAAAAGAGTAAATATATTTTCCGTATGTATATGCAAATGTACCACAATCAGAAACATTTATGAAATCAGGTGTCCAGTTCAGTTTAATATCAGGGTTTACATTTTTGAGGTAGTATTGTCTGATATTTTCTTATCATGTAATTATTGTATTTTACTTAATAAAATTTTATCAATCCTGGTGCCGTCAATGTCAACAATTTCTATTATGAAGGTTTTAAATGTGAATTTGTCACCAACCTGAGGTATCTTATCTATTTTATCCAATACAAAACCTGCGACGGTTGAGTAGCCTATATGTTCAAAATCGGTCATATAGTTATCTAACACTCCGTCCAGTATTTCTGCCGGGGCATCTCCATTTATCAGATAGGAATGATCGTCGCGCTTTACAATGTCGGGTTCTGTTGATTCTCCTTCTTCGGGAATCTCACCGATAAGGTTTTCCAGTATGTCATGAAGGGTTATGATACCCTCAATACTTCCATATTCATCGACGACAATTGTGAAATAATTATGCTTCTCGTTAAACAATTCCAGTACTTTATAAGCATTGGCGCTATCGGGAATTATTGGTACCTGTAAAATGAGATCATGGATATTTACTTTTTCTGACGATGTAGCCAGGGCAGCGAGGAAATCTTTAACGTAAAGTATCCCAATGAAATTATCTATACTGCCTTTACAGCATATAAGACGGCTATGTTTAGATCTTATTATGGTTTCTTTTATTTCATTAAAAGGATACTCCAGATCAATCCACTTAATTTCCCTCCTGTGAGTCATTATATTCCTGGCCTTCTTGTCATAGAAGTAAAATACTTTTTCGTGTATCAGGTTCTGTTCTTTTTCTATAACACCGGCAGATGAAGCTCTTCTTAGCAATTGTCTCAATTCAGCTTCAGTATGTGTATCTGAACGTTTTTTTACTCTAAGAAAACTGTTTATTAAAGCTGTTGAAAATGATAGAAATCTGACAACTGGATAGAAAAATAAACTGAAATAATATATTGGTCTTGATATACGGATAGCAATTTTTTCAGGATTGCTCAAAGCGATTGTTTTTGGTACAAGTTCACCAAGAACAATAGAAAAATAGGTTATTATTATTACAGTGACCGTTAATGCAATTTCATAGGCTGAGTTTCTGAATATTTCAATCCTTTCCAATAGTGGAGCAAAATCATCAGCAATGCTGACTCCGCCATAAGCCCCTGTTACTATGCCTATTAATGTTATGCCTACCTGAATTGCCGAAAGGAAGTTTTCGGAATGGTTCAGAAGCTTTAAGGTTGTTTCAGAACCTTTCGGGAAATCTTTTTTCATTTGTTCAAGCCGGGACCTTTTGCTTGAAACCAATGCAATCTCCGATAATGCGAAAAAACCGTTCAGGAGTATTAAGATGCTTATTATCAGTATTTCCATGTATCAGCTTGTCTCAGGACTTGTTTGCAATATACATATATAATGTGGATGTATGCAAAAGTACAGAATTGTTTTATGATGTAAGATCATTTAGCAAAAGTAGAAGTCAAAGACCAGAATGCCAGGCAATAGTGAAACAATTTTTTCATTTATCATGTTACGGTAAAATGTTATTTGCCACGCTTAACAGAATACAGATCAGTCCTTCTGTCTTTTAAATTGCGTACACTGCCAAACTGACTTAATTCACGTAGGATATCCAGGTCGACATCTGCTATTAATATCATTTCAGTGTTTGCAGTAGCTTCGGCTTTGATCCCATTTGTAGGGAAAGAAAAATCACAGGGAGTAAAGACTACTGACTGGGCATACTGAATATCCATATTATGTACTTTTGGAAGGTTCCCGACACTGCCGGCAATGGCTACATAGCATTCATTCTCTATAGCTCTGGCCCGGGCACAGTTTTTTACCCTGGCATATCCGTTCTGGGTATCAGTTAGAAACGGGACAAAAAGAATATCAATTCCCTCCTCAGCTAAAATACGGCTTACTTCAGGAAATTCAATATCGTAACAGATCAAAACACCAATCTTTCCACAATCAGTATCGTAGGTCTTTATAATGCTTCCCCCCTGTAACCCCCATATCTTTGACTCATCTGGTGTAACATGCAACTTTTCATATTTTTCAATTCCTCCATCTCTTTTACATAAGTACCCCACATTAAACAGGTTGTTGTCTGCCATCTCAGGCATACTACCGGTAATAATGTTGATGTTGTAGGAAATAGCCAATTCGGCAAACCTTTCAGTTATCGGTCTTGTATATTCTGCAAGTTTTCTTATTGCCTCTGCTTCAGAAAGATGATTATATTCTGCCATTAAAGGAGCATTAAAAAACTCCGGGAATAAAGCAAAGTCAGATCTGTAGCCTGATACAGCATCGATAAAAAATTCTGCCTGCTGCATCAATTCATCAAAATTCTTATATAATCTCATTTGCCATTGAATCAAACCCAACCTTACAGTTTTCTTCTTTATGGCAGCTGTCTGGCTTTTCTTTTCATAGTAAACATTGTCCCATTCAAGAAGAACTGCGTATTCTTCTGACTCCTTATCTCCTTCAAGATAGCCTTTTATTATACGTACCGGATGAAAATCATTTGACATCTGAAAATTCAGAACCGGGTCGTGAATCTCTTTGTTTCTTACTTTATCAATATATTCGCGTGGTGTTATATCAGCCGAAAATTGATGGTAATTAGGTATCCGGCCTCCGAAAATTATACCCTTAAGATTCAGTTTTTCGCAAAGTTCCTTTCTATAGTCATATAAGCGCCGTCCAAGTCTTAACCCTCTGAACCCTGGCCTTATGAATATATCTATACCGTATAATATATCTCCGGTAGCTGTATGTGTATTGAAACTGTAGGCTCCGGTTATCTCACGATAGGTATGCTTATCGTCAAATTTTAAATAATCGATAATAATAGATAAAGCACAACCCGCAAGTTTATTGTCAACTTTTATTCCTACCTGTCCCTCCGGAAATTTATCGATAAGTGCTTTGATGTGATGCTCTTTCCAGTATGCCTCCGGCATATTGGGATAGGCTTCCTGCATTGCATCTTTAATGTCTTTATAGTCTTCCATCTTAAGAAAAACCAGTTCAATATTATCGATAGGGTGTATATCATTTATTTTTTCCATTGTATATTTATTTTAATACTTACCGGATGATAGGATATGGGGTTCTCATAAAGAATCTCGTTTGGCAAACAATAAGTAAAATAAGGGATTTAATCTGGTGCGATATTGAAAAAATGTTCAACGTAAATCATTTATTATTTTCTTCGCTCTTTCAGTCAGGTCATTGAGATCATTTTTTTCTTTAATGGATTCCCTGCCTACGTTCAGAGTCATCTCCGCATGCTTGATTATAGCCTTCTTGTGACTCTCTTTAGTAGCAAATCCATAAATAATTATCAATACTTCCATTAATCTGATTATTACGGATGTACTGCCAGCCGAGAATTGTCTTATCTGATTGAATGCTGCATCCAGAACGCCTTCAAAGTCTATGGTATCTGCAATAACTCTTAGTTGGTTTCTGTCATCGACTCTGTATTTTGAAGGAAACTTGACTTGTGCAAGATAACATATCGCAGCCGTTAAATTATCAATACAGGCAATGGCTGAATAAGGATCATTAACTCCCGGTGAAAGTGCCCGTACCGCTATTTCAACCATTTGATGAATAGAAAATTCAAGATCCTGCTGAGATGTTTTTATGCTTCCGATAACAAAGAGAGAGTGTGTCTTTACGGCAAGGTCTTCTCCTGTATCTTCATGGGTGTACAATTTCCCTATTTCCATCTTTTCAACCAGGTAATCCCCTGGCCTGTAATTAAGATCGAACATCGAATTGTGATTGGTTATTAAGGTGAGTAAGGCTTCACTGTTAACATATTGGAGATAACCGCTCTTAGGACATTTTACAGAAATAACTTTGGGATATTCTGATTTAATGCTGTCAACAGGAAAATCCATTTCAGTATACGGCTCATTGCCCATTTTTTCAGGAAATAAAAATGTTACCTGCCTCGAAATAAAAGCCGAAATATCTGAAATGACTTTGTCTGTCTGAATGCTGACAGCAATTTTATGTATGAAAACAATTAGAAGAACAATATTTACAATAGCTGCAATAATGGCCACCAGAATAGACAGAGAGGGGATAAAGGTCTGTGTGTGGTTTTCCTTGATGGTGTTCAGAATAATAAGGCAATACAGATAAGTGGAAATATAAGAACCTAACACTATCTGATTAAGCCTTATGTACATGAAGTTTTTTATCAGTCTTGGTCCTAATTGTGAAGAAGCAAGCGTTAACGCCACAAGGGTAACTGAAAAAACAGTTCCGGCAACACCAATCATGGCACCCGATATAGTAGATAGTATACTGCGGGCAGAATCTGCACTGTTGACCAGAAAAAAACGTCCTGGACCCGTTTGTGGAAAACTTATTATTCCGTCAATGTACACAAGGCTTATTGCCAAAATGACAGACATGAAAATTATTATTATAGGAATAAACCAGAAAGTAGCTTTCAGCTCATTCCAGAAAAACAGTAGTCTTTTCATTATATAATAAATGGCATGAAAATATTAAGAAATATGATTCAGGTAATCTTCTTTAACACATTTATTGAATCTTCATATCCCTTTTTCATTAATTCATCCACCTGATCAGTATCTGATCTGTTAAAGGATGACAGATCAGGCTTTATAAGCAGATCAGCATTATCTGTCTGTAGTTTATCCGACTGAAGCATCAGAAAATTAAAACTGTTTAAAATCACATCAAGTATATTATCCGGTTTTTCATAGCTGTATTTAGCATTTAAATCCACACCTATTACATACTCTGCACCCATTTCTTTAACAGTATTCACGGGTACATTTTCCACAACACCACCATCAACAAGCATTTGACCATCTATTTCTACTGGCATGAAAATACCGGGGATACAAGTACTGGCCCTTACTGCCTGAGCAACAGAGCCTTTTTTAAGAATCACTTTTTCTCCGGTGGTGATGTCGGTTGCAACCATTGCCAGGGGAATTTCTGAATCTTCAATATTTTTATCGCCTATTTGTTCAATTACCATATCCCCGAGTTTTTCGTTTGACAATAAACCATAACGCGACAGAGATATGCCTGTAATATCTAGCCAGTTCATTACTGATGCAATTTTTTCCAGCTCTTTCCAGTTTTTACCAAAAGCATAAAAAGCAGCAACAAATGCCCCTATGCTTGTCCCGGCAATGTAATGGATTCTGATATTCAATTCCTCAATAGCCCGGACTGTCCCCACGTGGGCAGCGCCTAATACGGCACCACCACCCAGTGCCAGACCAGTGTTTTTCATAGATTATAGTTTAATGTGAAATTTCGCCTTCTTTGAAGAGAAATTCTTCAAGATGTTTATCCCATCCATCCATATTTCTTCGCAACCATTCAATAGTCATGCAGGCATGTTCAATTTCTTCGGTCATATTATGAATCAAAATGCCTTTCAAAGACTCATCCTGTTCTACATCGGCACGTTGATTGTACCAGTCGACAGCTTCAACCTCTTCTTTCAGACTATTCAGAGCCCTTGTAAGAGATTTGGCCTTTTCACTCAATTGATCATTAGGTTCGTGGTAATTACTCATATCTTATCTGATTCTTTTTAATTTGTTTTTCCAGATACTATTCAGCTAACTCATTTTCGAAAGTCTCAATGCTTTTGTTGAGAGCATCCCTGATCTGGTCGACTTCCTTTTTAAGTTCAGCTTTTTTATCTTCAGCAGCCTTATTGTAATCTTCTATTTTGTTGTCAAGCTCTGCCTTTTGTTCCTCAATTTGAGCCTTTTGCTGTTCATACTTTTCCTTTAAATCACCGCTCAGATCATTATATTTATCCTCTACAGCATCTATCTGGTCACTTACATCCTCCTTCAACTGATCGATCTCAGCATTGAGGTCTTCAATCTTTACTGAAGCATAATCCTTTGCAGCATCAGTAACATCCTGCATTTCTTCTTTGACATCCTTAGCAGTTGTTTCTTTTTTTGTCTGACCACAAGCCATCACTAATAATAACATAATGGGCAGAATTAGTCTGATAGTTGTCTTCATTTCTGGTTAAATTAAATTTTGCCTACTCTTTATGGATTTTCAGCTTTCTCCAGTTATCATTTTGCTATAATTATTATAATCCTGGTGTTTATATGTGTTTTTAATTATTGTAAATAACACTATGCTTACTTTCTTCTAAAATCAGGGATAAGAGAAGCATACTATACCTGTATAACAATGTAATGCGGAAATTGTTGAATATTGTATCATGGTTTTTATCTCTTCTCATTAAATAATAAATATAGGATTTTTTTTGAGAAATCCTAATTTATTAAAAGAAAACTGTAATGCTTTTTTTAAGATTTATGATGCAATGCCGGTAATCAAAACAGGGATAATCTGTCTAAGCTGTTAAATAAAAAATCTCATAAAAAAATCAAAAGAATTTCATTTAAACCTGATACCTGTGGAATTTAAAATATTTTATCAGATCGTGATAATATGATATCCAGAGGGATCAGTTACTAAATATTCAATAAATTAAATCTGTCCGCCAGATAAGTTAAAAGCAGTGACAGGAAAAATGCAATGGCAGGAGCGATTACCCACATAATGAAAAACTTGTTCACCTCTGTTTTTCTAAAAATATTTTTAAATCCCAGTTTTGCCACACCAATACCAATTATTGCTGTAACATTTAATTGAACCAATGAGGTAGGAATACCTTTTATCAAAGAAGCTGTAAGCAAAAGGGTGGCGGAGATGAAGGCAATTATAACTGCTTCTATCTTGCCAAATAAGACTATTTCTTTTCCGGTGTTTTTTAATAGTTTCTGTCCAAAAATAGAACTTCCTATTCCAAAACAAGGAGCAACAATCAAAGTGGCAAGAATTAAAACATGTACATAATTATTTTGAGGAAGATCCAGGATGTTGAAAGAAAGACTGGCAATGGGGCCCACAGCATTCGCGACATTATTTGTTCCAATTGAAAAGGCTACATATAGTGACATAACGATAATCAGTCCCTTAAGAACATAACTGTCATTTATCTTTTTTGACATTGTGTAACCACGTTTGCGAATGGGTTTGTAAAGATATTTGCCAATCAGATAAGAAATGATGAATGACGCAACAGGCATAATAAACCATGTAGGTAAAATCTCATATAATAGTTTGGCAGTGTTAAGAGAATCAAAATAAACCGCAGGAGCTACTACAGCTAGTACTGTAGCCTGACTGGTTGATTGGGGAATACCAAATAAATTAGCAGTCAAAAGAGATAATGAAACAGACAGTAAAATTATGGAAACAATGGTAAATGACATCATTTCAGGATTAAGCAGACCTTTGCCAATGGTATTTGCAGTTTCTTTCCCTCCAACAAGGGCCCCTGTCAAAACAGCAATGCCAAATAAACCGGGGATGAGATTCTCTTTTAAGATATTTGCTCCATAGGCTGCGGAGAATGAAGGTGCGGTACCACTACCTCCCATATTTATTGCAAGAAACATTGCAAT
The DNA here is from genome assembly GCA_012729475.1 of Bacteroidota bacterium. Lineage (GTDB taxonomy): Bacteria > Bacteroidota > Bacteroidia > Bacteroidales > VadinHA17 > LD21. Next base: position 3,434 of record JAAYDB010000092.1, on the reverse strand, counting down.
GATAAATGGAACTAAAAAGGGTATTAACATAATGAGTAATTATTAAATCACTTTGGATTATTACAAAACTATCTTCTTATTGCTTTTTGTTTAACCCATATAAAACTTATTTTATGGATTACGCTTAAATACCTATCTGTAAGTTTTAAAGCGTAAGTTCTGGATTGTGACACAAGTAATATATAATTGAATGTTAGATACATATTAATATCTGTACTATTTTACTTAGTCATAGTATGACATTCAGCGAGTCGGATTATAAATAAAACAAAAGCGATGTAGTTCATTTAACTACATCGCCTCTGAAGTTCTCTGTCTGTTGTTAAACAGAATTTGTGATCCTTTGATTCTCTAACTTAATATTTCTTCTAAAGTTATATAATCGCCAACCCTCCCCGTCATCTTTTCAACATCTGTGTTGACCGGTAAGGTCTTTTTCCCTGGTCTCCATCCGGCAGGACATACTTCCCCTGTCTTACTGGCATGCTGCCAGGCTGTTATCTGTCTGAGAAATTCATTGACATTCCTGCCAACCGAATCAGCCTGAACCTCCTGAGCAACACATACACCATCAGGATTGAAAAGGAAACGACCCCTGAGTGCAACACCTTCTTCTTCAACCAATACTCCGAATGCACGACTTACTTCGAGAGTTGTATCAGCTCCCATGGTTAATTTCAGACCTTTCAGAATAGGCTCCGTTTCTGCAAATCTCTTGTGTGAAAATTTGGAATCAACAGAAACAGCCAGTATTTCTACTCCTAATTTCTGAAATTCATCATAATGTGCATTCATAGCTGCAATTTCAGTCGGACAAACAAAAGTGAAATCTGCCGGATAAAAGCAAACAACAGTCCATTTATCCTTATAATCTTTGCTTGAAACAGTTTTATAATGACCAGTTTTTGCATCATAAGCTTCCATTTCAAATTCCGGCATTTCCTGCCTTACCATTGTTGTACTCATAGATTTTTCCTCCGGGTTTTTGTTCTCAGTTAATACTTCTTCTTTTTTCTTCTTTTTTAGAGGTTTTACCCCATTTACACATGCCATAATCGTTTATTTTAAAAGTGCATTAAACATCCAAATAGTTTTTTCCTGCTCACCAATGTACTCAGACATCAATCCTACAGTTCCTTCATCATCATTTTCTGAAGCCAGTGAAAGGATATCACGTTCATTCTCAAGAAGTATAGCAATATCTTCAAGAAATGATTTCACAGTATCATCAGCTGTACTGACATTGAGACGTTCTTTTACAGAAGTTATTTTTAAATAATCCGAAAAAGAATGCAGAGGTTTGCCTCCAAGCATTAAAATCCGTTCAGCTATTTCATCAGCCATTTCATTCAGTTTGTCGTAAGCCTCTTCAAATTTCTCATGTAAGGCAAAAAACTGTTTCCCAGTAATATTCCAATGGTAACCCCTAACATTCATATATGTTACCTGAACATTACTGAGATAAGCATTCAGCTTATCTATAATTTCATTAGTGTAATTGTCTTTTAATCCAAGCATAATTTGTTTTTTTAATGGTTAGTATTCTTATGTTTAATAAAATTTCCACTGATCTGAAGTTGTATATCTTCAATTATAAAGTTATCTATCTCATTCTCTTTAAAAAAACCTGTCAGAAGCCTATCCAGTTTTTCATTATAATAATCTTCTATATAATCACACTGAATACAATAGAGATGGTGATGATTCTCTGTCACCACTTCATATCTCATTATATCATTCTCAGTCTTTACTTTCTTGATCAAACCTTTTTCTACTAATGTTTCAAGTACTTTATAAACAGTCCCGAAACCTATATTCGGATCTTTCTTTCTGATAAAATCAATTATGTTTTCTGCAGTCGGATGATTGTTCAGAATATGGATTGCTTCCAGAACACGCATTCGCTGAGGAGTAACTTTTAAATTTTTCTCTGAAAGTAAATCTCTTATTTTTAAACTCTTATCCATTTGAATAAAATCTAATTATGAATCATTCATAAATAATAACAATTCAAATATGCTTTTGTTTAAAATTCCTGATTTATTTTTTGAAGAAATTGAAATAAATCAAAAACTCTGTTAGCAAAAAGCCTTCCCTGTTATAGAGAGAAGGCCTTTTTCCATTATTATAAATCGGTTTATATGATCACATTTTAAACTTTAGGTTTATCCCGAGGAAATTATTTTCCGGATTTATCAAAAAGGACCCTAACATCAGGGTGAAATCATACCACATATGGGCAGCAACGGCAGGCCCAATATCGTAACCTCTTTTCTGAACATCCCGTCCAAGAAAATAACCTGCAATTGCAGCTTCTCCTACCTGAAGGAGTGCAGATTTATAATCAGGTTTATCGGCAAATAAGACATTTGTGAAATGAGCTCCCCCAAATATTGCACTTGAGATTATCAAACCTTTTCTTTGTCCATATTTATAATCCAGAAGAGGCATCATCAAGTTGCGGCAAATATATTCTTCTCCAATACCTGCACTCCAGCTCATTGCCAGTGATGTAGTTCCAAAAACAGCTAAACCCTGATCCCTGTTAATGTATTTGTTTATAAAATACATCTTATCAATATCACTGAACCTGCTTGTTTCATTGTATTTTTCGATCCCCAGAAAAACAGCTGCCAACAGAACCATACCTCCGGTTATAGGAGTTGCAATGTTTTTTATTTTAAAGGGAGCCAGATATAAATCCTTCTCAGATAAATCATCGTATTTAAAATCAGGATTATGATATTTTATAACTTCAAGTTGATTTTTAAACATAGTAAGCTTTTCAGTCTGAAATGTCTGTAAACCAAGAAACAGTGGATAATTATAATAAGGAGAAGTACTATTGTTTTTCAATGTATTATTATGCTTAATTCCTAAATAAACACCTCCTGTCTCAAGAGTTGCAAAGATGGACCCCTTAAGAATCTTACCCTGATGAAAATATGAAGCACCCGGAACCCAGAATGTCCAGTATGGCAATAACTTTGGTTCCTTCTTTAAAGAATCACAAACCTGTCCGGACGTATCAATGCAGGAGGCAATTAATAAAACAGCAATAATTTTTACTTTCATATTACACTATTGTTTTGTTCTCAATTATAGGTAAAATTTCAGGATAAAAGTTATGTTACCTAAAGAGTATCTTCAGCCTTTTCCTTTTTTAATGTAACCTTGATGAATACTTCTTAAAGATCCATGTCTTTGTCAGTTAACAGAACTATTATCAGACTGAATATTATATATTGGAGAAAATGCTTTAATCATTAGACGGTGAGTGATTCAAATCATTCTTCCATGATACTGTAAGGTATCCGTCCTAGCAAGTACACTTTTGAGGTAATTTCAGTGCGTTATACTAAGTTTAGATTTTGGGGAAGGAGATCTGAGAGTTTGTTGGCCGGATAATCCGGGATAATTTCCAGGACTTTTTT
>JAAYDB010000091.1 GCA_012729475.1 Bacteroidota bacterium | reverse complement strand
TTTCCCGGGGTGGAACCCGGGCTACTGGATGTTGACACCTCCGGTGTCATGGAAAAAAAGAATCAATGTTTTGCACAGCATTAAATTCCGGGAATAATTATATAAAATTTATTTTGGGTGTCTTTCGTACAAAACATAAAAAAAATTAAAACCATAGTTTGAAACTCAATAATATAGCCTGACAGTATGTGTTTAAGACTTTTTTGTTTCCGGAGCAATCAGAATGTAATATTTTATTAAAATCATTTACCTTTATAAAGATATCAATTCAACCTTTCCAGGTTTATAAGAAAAAAAAGATACCTGTAAATGAATGTGCGTTCAGGTTGTGGATATTGTTGTAAAATAAATTACGTATTACTTAATTTATTATTTTTAAAGAAAATATGATGATGAAAGACAGTAAAATTAAATATCTCCCGATTACTGTATTAATTTTATTTTATGCTCTGTCATTTAATGCCCTGAAGGGACAGACAGCTCAGGAAGACAGTCCTGCACAATACCTCCTAAGGAGTTTTACCGATTCAAAAGTATTGATGACATCAGGAAGGGTTGAGAATATGAAAATGAATTACAACACTCTGACAGAAACAATGGTTTATTTGAAGGATGGTGATTTTTACGACATTACCAATTCCCGGCTCATTGACACTATCTATCTGGGTGACCGCAAATTCATTCCGGAAGGGAAAGCTTTTTACGAGTATCTTGAGAGGGCTGATATGCCTCTTTTTTGTCAGGTAAAAAGTATTCTTAAACCTGTTGGGAAAGATGCAGGATACGGCAGTGTTTCACATACATCAGCTACAACCTCATATTCACATATCAGTTCTGCAGGAGGTAATTTTAACCTTAAATTGCCGCCGGATAATACTTTGAATACAACATCCATATATTGGATCAATAAAACATCAGACTTTTCAACCAGGCAACAGTTTCTTAAACTATTCCCTGATAAATCTGATGAGTTAAAAAAATATATCAGAAAGAACCGTATAAAATTTGACAATACCGACGATATAATTAAAGTTGTAGATTATTGTTCGGGACTATAAAGACAATTAAAACTTAAACTGTCGAAGCTATATTTAAGGACTGTATCTACGGTTTCCTGCCAAAACAGACATATTCAGTTGAATGGTATAACACTATGAACGGGAACTGGTACGACGCCCTGACTGTTCAGACCGACAGAAAAGGGAATCTCGTTATGCCTCCTTTCCCCGATGGAAATAATCCTGCTGCAAATGACTATGCTGCAAAAATAAAACTGGTTAACTAGCAAAAAAACACAACTATAGGCCTTGTGTGACTTGTCTTCTCAAAATTTCCTGGTTGTGAACACTTCTCTGAATGTAATTGCATTTCTTTCTTTTATGATAGAATGAATGTGATTATAATGTTCATTATACCAGTTATATACAAAATAAAACTAGACCGGTAGTCATTTTTATTCAAAAAAATTTGCATGACTAATTAAATAGTTATATATTTGTTGATGATATGACTTTATAATTATGCTGACTATAAACTGATCGTAAATATTTACATGATGAAAAAGTCAATTATTCCACTTTCATTAGTATTTGCAACAGTCATTCTTTTATCAGCTGCCGTATCGGGTTACGGAGAAAAGGATAATACAGAGGACAGGTCAAATCCCATTGAGGGAACATGGGAACTGAAGATGTATAAATACGGTTATAGTGCTTCAGCTTTTTCCAAACCGCCGGACAACATTACCCGTATCAAATATATTACTGATACACATTTTATCTGGGTTCAGATAAATAATGACTCAGGTGTTGTTAATTCTTCTGCAGGAGGGACTTATACAATTGACGGTAATAAATATACTGAGTCAATAGATTTTGGTTTGGGAATGAAGAATCAATCCGGAACAAAACCGGTTTATAATGTTATTATTGAAGGAGATGTGTTATTTCTTTCAGGAGAACTGACTGAAGGTTTTATTATTGAAGAAATATGGGAAAGAGTAAAGGAATAAATGCATGGCGGTGATTGGATCAGCTGACCAGATAAGGGTGAAGGCTGCATGAAGACTTTTTTATGTGCTGGGGTTAAACAGCTTCAAAATATAAGCATAGCTAATGGAAAGCAAAAACTGAAAATACTTATAAATACATAATAATAAATAATTAAAACTTTTTGATATGAAACTTACAAAGGCAGAAGAACAAATCATGCAGATTATCTGGGATATGGAAGAAGCGCTGGTGAAAGATATCCGCGCCCGTTTCAGTGATCCTAAACCTGCAAGGAACACGGTATCTACAGTGGTTCGTGTACTGGAGAGGAAGGGTTATGTTGGTCATAAAGCATACAGCAATGTGCATATCTATTATCCTCTGGTGTCGAAGAGCGAGTATTCAAAACATCAGTTATTCGGATTGATGGAGGATTATTTTGATAACTCATTTACAGCAATGGCTTCATTTTTTGCCAGAGAAAAGGATATGAGTATTAAAGAACTTGAGGAGATCCTCGAGGATACGAAGAAAGAACTCAGGAAAAGCAAAAAAAATAAATAATGGAAGCATTTTTTACGTATCTGTTCAAATCGGTTTTATGGATTACAGGTTTTGCCCTGGTATATTTTTTCTTTCTTCAGAATGAGAGATACTTCGTACTGAAAAGAATATATCTGTTAACGGGTCTGATCGTTTCAACACTGTTTCCGCTTATAACCATTCATTACAAAGCAGATATTACTGCTCCTGCAGAAAGTTTGCTCGCTCCCTCCGTTGCAGCAGGTTCTGCCGACGGACTGTTACCGGCTACAGATCAGTATTTATGGGTTTTCATGGTACTGATGGGAATATATTTGTCCGGGGTAATATATTTCCTGGTATGCTTAATAAAGCAAACAATACCGCTGCTAAGAGTATTACGAGAGAAAAAATACGGGGGTGATGAACAGACAAAGGTGATATACTCCTCTGCTTTCCCCGCGACATTTACTTTTTTTAACCATATCTTTTTAAAATCATCCGAATCTGATGAAGAAATGCGGGAGATAATGAATCATGAAATGATCCATGTACAACAGAAACACTGGGTTGATCTCCTTTTGGCTGAAATACTTCGTATCGTTCAATGGATGAATCCTTTTATCTGGATGTACAGAAGATTCATCAAAATCAACCATGAGTATCTTGCTGACAAGGGGGCTCTTCGACTTTCAGGGAATCCGGCAAACTACAAAGCTGCATTGCTTAACCAGATAATGGGAGGGCCGGTACTCAGCCTTGTCCATACATTCAATTATTCAATTAATAAAAAAAGGTTCGAAATGATGAAAGACATTATTTTCTCACCGTACAGGCAAATGATAGTACTCCTTGTACTGCCGGTGATTGCTGTCATTTTATATGCATTTGCCGAACCGGAGTATAATTATATTTATGCTCCTGGAGATTCTGAAACAGTAGAAACCATCTCCAGTGTCATTTTAACAGATATCAGGGGGAAGGTATCAGATGCAGAGAACAAACCTCTTTCGGGGGTGAACATTCTGGTAACAGGTTCATATCAAAGTGTGCAGACTGACAACTCAGGTGTTTTCATTCTTGAAAATGTTCCGGGAGGCAGTTTACTTGTTTTTTCCCTGAAAGGTTATAAGACACAGACTG
>JAAYDB010000090.1 GCA_012729475.1 Bacteroidota bacterium | reverse complement strand
CTGGGTTCGAGACCCAGCTGGATCACTAAGATTGGTCTTAAGCAGTACTTTGCGGAAAGATGCAAGGTAGAGCATTCCGCTTTACGGAAGGGTTCTGGGTTTGAGACCCAGCTGGATCACTAAGTATACGGGATAATCTTTATTATCCCTTTTTATTTGTCTCGCATTTATATGTTTACTGTTTACATTTTGTTTAGTGAAAAAACGGGAAGATATTATGTCGGATATACAAATGATCTGACTAGACGTATTTCTGAACATAACAGAGTAAAGGGAAAATTTACCGATCAGGGTATACCCTGGAGCCTCGTCTATTCTGAAAATTACAACAGCAAAAAAGAGGCTATGGACAGGGAAAGATTTATTAAAAGCAGAAAATCAAAACATTTTATTTCGGAACTTATTTCATCTGCGAGGTAGAGCATTCCGCTTTACGGAAGGGTTTTGGGTTAACTACATTGTACAGAAATACAACTATTTAGGATGACACTTATTTACATCACAGGAACACTTAAATATGATTCACATATGTAACTTCACAATTGTAAATCCAAGAAACCAATCGTCTCTTTTTTAGTACAGGAAATGATTTATAAGACCCTGAGAACAATTATTTTTTCGGGTTTCTGGAAAGTACCGGTATTTGACGGTTAATTGACTCTTCCAAAGATATTAATGTTTCTGTTCGTACTATACCTGGGATATTCTGGATCTTATCAGTCAGTATTGTTCTAAGATGTTCATTATCTTTTGTATATACTTTAATGAACAAGGAATAATTTCCGGTAGTATAATGGCATTCGATTATTTCCGGAATATCTCTGAATTGTTCTACAACTTCACGGAAATGTCCGGGGTGTTCAAGAAATATTCCCACGTATGCGCATGTTTTAAAACCAACGAGAACCGGATCAACCTTAAATTCAGAACCTCTAATTACTCCAAGGCGGATAAGTCTCTGTACTCTTTGGTGAATTGCAGCTCCTGAAACACCACATTCTCTTGCAACTTCCAGATAGGGTATACGGGCATTTTTTGTAATTATATCCAGAATTTTCCTGTCGAGATCATCGATTTGTAACGTATCTGTCATTAGTATCTTGTTTTAATATAATAAATAGAATTGCTGTTTTGTTTAAAATATTCAAGCAAAAGATAGAAAAAATAATCTGGAAATACAAATTATTAAAAGAATAAAAAGAAAAAGCAAGACTAAATATTGGGTTTATTGATATATCCGACGATTTCTTTAATATTGGAAAAACCTTTTTCGCCAAGATACTGTTCGAGACCCTCAATGATTCTGACAGAAGCTTTGGGATCGATAAAGGATGCTGTTCCTATCTGCACGGCAGAAGCTCCTGCCAGAAAAAATTCAAGAGCATCGCTGGTATTCATGATACCGCCTATACCGATAACTGGGATAGAGACTGCTTTAGCTACCTGCCATACCATTCTTAGTGCAGCAGGTTTTACGGCCGGACCAGAAAGTCCGCCGGTTATAGTGGAAAGAAACGGTTTCATTGACTTTGTATCAATAGCCATACCAAGAATGGTATTGATGAGAGAAACGGCATCAGCGCCTTCCTCCTGGGCTATACAAGCAAAATCAACTATATCTGTAACATTCGGAGATAATTTTACTATGAGTTTCTTTTTGTAGACTGCCCTTACCTTCTTAATAACAGTTCTGGCTGTTTCGGTATTGGTTCCAAAAGCCATTCCACCCATTTTTACGTTTGGACAGGAAATATTCAACTCAACTGCAGGAATTTTCTCAAGTTTGTTTATCCTGTAAGCCAGAGCTATATAATCATCAACAGTGCTGCCATTAATATTTAATAAAACATTTGTATTATATGCGGATACCTGAGGATATATATCTTTTTCAAAATACTCCAAACCTTTGTTTTGCAGGCCTACAGAATTTAGCATTCCGGATGGTGTTTCTACCATACGGGGATAAGGATTACCCTCCCTGGGTTCCAGGGTTATCCCCTTAAGAATAATACCACCTAAAATAGAAACATCAAAAAAATCATCAAATTCGGAACCATATCCAAATGTTCCTGAGGCTGTCAATACAGGAGTTTTAAAATGCAGATCACCTATATTAAAACCGATATTCACCATTTTAAATCATTAATATTAAATACTGGTCCTTCAGTACAGGTACAAAGGTTACCTTTTACGGTATCAACAACACAACAAAGACAGGCACCTATACCACAAGCCATTAGATTCTCAAGAGATACTTCACAAAATATTTTTCTGTCCTTACAATAACGGGCAATATTTTTTAACATCGGCTCCGGCCCACAGGAATACACGTAATCATATTTTTCAGATTTCAATATGGAATGATCTGTAAGGTAACCTTTCTGGCCCACCGATCCATCTTCAGTAGCTAAATATACTCTGCCTATCTTATTGTATTCATCAATCTCCAGTCCTTGTTCTACATCTTTAAATCCTAATAATAAATCCGGAATAAATCCATGTGATCTCAATTTTTTGCCAAGAAAAAGTAATGGCGCTATTCCACATCCGCCTCCGGCTAAAAGGATCCTTTTTCCAGGTTGAGGTATGGAAAATGAATTCCCCAGCGGGTAAATTACATTTAATGTGTCATTTTTCTTCAGTCCTGAAAGAGCCAGTGTACCATTACCAACTATTTTTATAAGGAGAGAAATAGTGTTTTTTGAAAAATCAACATCATGTACAGAAAAAGGACGTCTAAGAAAAGTAGAATGACTTTTGTCAACCTTAACCTGAACAAATTGTCCGGGTTTAATATCTGATATATCTTTGTTTGCGCAAGACAGAACCAGTATAAAATAATCCTTCGTAAGACTCTTATTTTCAACAACTACCAGATTTTCAATCCTTTTAACCATCTTTAAATTTTCTAATACAAAGATACTTTTATTGCTTATTTTACAGTGAAAACTTCAACAAAAGTTAAGAAGTCATAATTCTTTATCCTATTTTATGCATTATTTTTTTGAGGGATAAACTCGGAAAAACTATTGTCAGAATAAAATAATATGATTTTTTCCAGAACCGCATTTTTCCTAAGCGAATGAGAAGTATTTTCTTCTTCAGATTTATCTGACTCTTTTGAGGCATTCATCTTTTCTGCAGAATCATTCTTCTCCGGAGTTTCTTCATATGCTGAAGTATCAAATAATTCTTGCATAGCATCATCTTTATACATATTGCCTTTCCCGAAAAGCAACCACTCTGTAGATAAATGCTTATATCTTTCAAGCATTTTGAGAATAAAATCCAGGCTGGGTTTATTTCTTCCTGAAATTATATGAGATATCCCGGAAGGCTGAACCCCTATGTCTTCTGCCAACTGTGAAGAAGTTTTATTTTCAGCTTGTAAAAATTTAATTATCCTATCCCTCATTACTATTGTATATTATTTCTAATTACAAATGTAATCAATCTGAGCATTACATGTGTAATATTTATATATTTACATCTGTATACTATGGAAAATTCCTTAAACCATACAAATCTATCAGTATTTACATTTCATTGATTCATAATAAGTAAATAAATGCTATTCTGAAAACCATTACTTTAGTTTAGATGTTTATAGTATTGGTAATTAGTATGTTATCCTAGATTTCTAAACTGGATTGTGATCAACTCTTGCGATTATAATCATATACCAAAATTATAACATAAGATAATATGCTTTATTTATCTGAATTATAATCAATTATATATCCAGAGTATTTGAATCATAAATTCATTACATGTGTAACTTTTGTGTGCTCACAATATGTGTTACTCCTGTAAATATATTGTTGTAGTTGGTGTCTTTACATTTGTAATTTCATGTGATTTTAAAATATATATCCGGATTCTTAAATCTGGATATATATCTGTCTGACTATCCATGTAAACAGAACAATACAAAATGACTTATGTCCATTTGTATTAGTATGTGTATTAGTATTTAATCTGTTCTTAATCTCTCAATAATGCTCTGGTACAATTTTCATAGATTACTTATTTGAGTAACACTCCTGCCTTGTTTTCAAATACTCGATTCTCAGCAGGTAAAAATTTATCTGTTAAGTTGAATTATCAAGAAGGATTTTCTTTCTTTAAAATTAAAATATAGATGATGAAAAAACTCGGGTTATACATCCCCCTGCACTACCAGATCCTGATAACGCTAATTGCGGGAGGATTCTTTGGTTATTTTTTCTCTTCAGCCACATCTTACACTAACTGGATAGGTGATATTTTCCTAAGAGCTCTTAACATGATCATAATACCTCTTATACTCACATCTGTGATAACGGGAGTTGCCAGTGTAGGCAGTAAGGGAAATCTGGGAAGACTGGGTTTAAAGACAATTGGTTATTATATTCTTTCATCGATAGCTGCAATAATCACAGGTTTTCTTCTTGTAAGTATTATAAAACCAGGCGTGGGTGCTGATCTTGGATTAACAATTCCTACTGATGATATCTCTGTTGCTTCAGATAGTTTCGGGTCAACTCTTATAGAGATTGTTCCTACGAATATTTTTGAATCGCTTGTTGAGGGAAATATGCTTTCAATCATTTTCTTTGCTGTATTATTTGGTTTCTTCATCACCAGGATTGAAGACAAGCCGAGATTGATGCTCATGGATGTTATCCAGGCTATTCTGGATGTGGTAATGAAGATCACTATGTTTGTTATAAAGTTTACGCCTATTGGTATTTTCAGTATCACAGCAAAGGTTATTTCACAGCAGATTCAGATGGGAAACGATCTTAGTGAAATTATTAGTCGGCTTGGGCTTTATACAGTTACTGTTTTCGCAGGACTGTTGATTCATGCATTTATTACCTTATCCTTATCTGTTAAATTATTAGGGCGAGCTAATCCTGTGAAACATTTCCGGAACATGGCAACACCTTTACTTACCGCTTTTTCAACATCATCTTCCAATGCTACATTACCGTTATCCATGGAAGCTGTTGAATACAGGGACGGGGTATCGAACAAAATAGCCAGTTTCACCCTTCCGCTTGGAGCCACTATCAATATGGACGGAACAGCGTTATATGAATGTGTAGCAGTGATTTTCATAGCACAGGCTTATGGTTTTGACCTTAGCTTCACTCAGCATCTTATTATTGTTTTAACTGCACTTCTTGCAGCAATAGGTGCTGCAGGTATTCCAATGGCCGGACTTGTTATGATGGCTGTTGTTCTCAGGGCTGTTGGTTTACCCCTCGAAGGAATAGGGCTGATTCTTGCAGTAGACAGGATACTGGATATGTTCAGAACAGCTGTAAATGTATACGGTGACACTTGTGCTGCAGTCGTAATTGCACGGTCGGAAGGTGAAATTCTAAGAATTTAATATCCGGTAATTTTGTGTAAGAGAATTATTACCGAATATATTTATAGTATGACAGGTCTGAAATAAACAGGATTAAACTCCAGAGAGGAACACGTACTCATCCTGTCGGAATAAAACTCCGAAGAATTAAACCAAATCCTTCTCGCCCGCCGGAGCGAATGCCAGGGAGGATTAAAAAATCACACTGAAACGTACCTCCGGACTACCATACAGATCATACATCAAGTCATTGAAAGAATCATTCAGAGTCCACAAAATCATTATATTAATGGAAGAACGTCTACCAATAGGCTGACTCATGCCTATACCGGCCAGACCTGTATTCCTGAGAATGCGGCCTGATTCATGATTATATTTCCAGAACGATGATTCAAGACTAAGTATCTCATACTCGGCATGCAGAAAAAAACCAAAATTGAGACCCAGGGGTATGATGTTATTCAGATCCTGCAGAACCATAAATTCAGTATAGGCTCTCCCACCAAAAATTCCTGTGCCATCACTATATGGATCTTTGTAGTACCTGTACTTAGGTCCTGCTGCCACATTAACTCTGGGCAACAACCATATTCCTATAACAGGAGAAATATCTATATCTGTGACTGACCCGAATTGCAAACCGAAATTACCACCATAAAATAATCTCTCCTTTATGGGAGGATTATCCCTTTCAGCTCTTCCCTGTGAATAAATCTCATCTGTTGTAATAAAACAAAAGATTAACATCACCAGAGAAATAATGGTCAATTTGTATAAAGTGCTATATATTTTTTTATAATCAGTCATATCTGAAACAATAAATCCCTACTATTCTTGTCAGAAAAAGCACAGGAATATTTTTATTAACTTATAAGAAGTAATGCAAATAAACGAAATTTTTGAATTTCTTAACGAACACTGCACAATGAAAATATAGTTAATGGAGGAACAAAAGCTCCAATTCATTTAAACATCTCTTATCCTTAGCATAAATTTACCTTAGTTTGGTAAATTTAAAACATTTTTAGCGTAATCGCCTGATATACAATATTGACATTTTTGTCTTAAAATGATGGACATGTCAGGACAGCAAGTATGTCAAACGTCTTATTATATATTCCGGGAGATTTATTTATATTTGAAAAAATATCAGAAGAATATGAAAAGAATTACTATTATCTTTTTACTAACAGGTATTATTATTGCTTCCTGTAAAAGCGGAACAAAAAAAACAGCTAATGAGGTTTTGCAAGTCAAACATTTTGAAATAACTGAAGCATGGAGGACAGATACATTGCTTCTGACACCTGAGTCGGTTATATTTGATAATAAACGGGATATTTTTTATGTCTCAAACCTGAATAATGAACCCAGGTTAAAAGATGGAAACGGATTTATCTCCAGGGTTGATAAAAACGGCAAAATTGTTGATCTCCGATGGATCGAGGGCCTTAGTTCTCCCAAAGGACTTGCAATTTCAGGAGACACTCTCTTCGCTGCAGATATCGACGAAGTGGTAGCTATGGATATTAACAGCGGCAGAATAATCAAAAAGATCTCTGTTCAGGGAGCCGCTTTGCTTAACGATATCACTACCAATCCTGATGGTATCCTGTATATATCAGATACTGATGCTAACAGGATTTATGTTTATGATAAAGGAGTAATATCTGTATGGTTTGATGAACAGCTTAATGGTCTGAACGGTCTTTTATGGGATAATGACCGTCTCCTGGTGGCTTCCCAGGGGAGTAACGACTTTGCAGCAATTGACTTAAAGTCCAAAAACCGGCAACTCATTACAGACGGCATAAATCATGGCGATGGAATTGCCTGGACAGGAATCCCAGGTTATTATATCGTAACCGACTGGGAGGGTGAAATATTTATGATCAATCCCGACTCTACAGCTGTTTCTTTACTCAGGACCAAAGACCAGGGAATAAACAGTGCAGATATAGAATATCTTAGGGATATGAACCTCCTTCTTGTGCCCACATTCTACAGGAATTCACTTGTTGCATATAATCTCGCTGAAAAGAAGGTTAATCAATAATTGAACAGGTAATTTTAAGGCATATTCTGGTAAATTATTTACCGGTTCGATTGATTTTGCTACCTGATGTTTCCACTTTGTTGTGGTAATTTCACCTGATATACAATATTTTTATTTTTTGTCTTAACAGGGTGGACAAGTCAGAACATTATATCCGAACTATTCTTATCAGTAATATCTGTAAGATTAAGCACAGGAACATTTTTATTAACTTTGAAGAAGAAATTCAAATAAAAGAAGTTCTTGAATTCCTTAATAAGCACTGTACTATGAAAATTATAGTTAACGGAGGAACAAAAGGTATTGGGAAAGAAGTAGCCATAAAGCTGGCTGAATCGTCAGAGAATACTATTGTTGTAACAGGGCGAAGTATTCCGGAATTAAAAAGCATCTCCGGCAGATACGAAAATATTATCGCTTACAATATTGATTTATCGGTTATAGATAATCAATTATCTGCTTTCACAGCGATGGTCAGTTCTCAACTGCAAAAAGTCGACATACTGATAAACATGGCAGGGCTGCTCATCAAGAAGGATTTTTCCAATCTGACTCTTGAAGAAACAAGGAAGATGATGGAAACGAATTTTTTTGGACCTTCTGCAGTCATCAGAGCATTATTTCCACTGATGTCATACAGAGCACATATTGTTAATATATCCAGTATGGGAGGTTTTCAGGGCAGTTCAAAATTCAGGGGACTATCATGTTACAGTGCTTCAAAAGCAGCTTTATCCTGTCTCTCGGAGTGTCTTGCCATTGAATTCAGGGAAGCAGGCATTAAAGTAAACTGTCTGGCTCTGGGATCAGCAGAGACAGAAATGTTTTCAGAAGCATTCCCTAGTCTCAAAGCATCCGTCACTGCGGCCGAAATGGCAGAATTAATCATACATTTTGCCATGAATGGAAGTAAATATTTCAATGGGAAAGTTATACCTGTAGCTCTGGAGAGCCCATAAGACCATTGTTTCAGCTGTAAGTTCCTATCTTTATCTTATCGTCAAGAGCAAGCAGACCATTGAATGCGAGTGATTTTATCTCGTCTTCGCCCGGATAGACATATACATCAGAGATAAAACTAACCTTCAGGCTTATCCTTTTCGTAAAATCTTTCTCGTATGCCATGCCACCGGTCAGGATAATCGCGTCAACTTTTCCTTCAAGAACAGCAGCCATAGCTCCTATTTCCTTACATATCTGATAAACAGCAGCTTCTATTACTTGAGATGCTTTTTCTTCTCCCTCACTGGCTCTTTCATACACTTTTTTGAAATCGTTTGTTCCAAGATAAGCCACAATGCCTCCTTTTCCTGTTATCATTGATTTTATCTGATTATGTGTATACCTGCCATTAAAACACAGATCAACCAGCTGTCCGGCAGGCAGTCCTCCTGATCGTTCCGGAGAAAAGGGGCCATCTCCGTTCAAAGCATTATTTACATCAATTACTCTTCCTTTCCTGTGTGCTCCAACACTTATTCCTCCACCCAGATGTGCTATAATCAGGTTCATTTCTTCATATTTTTTCCCTGACTTTTCTGCATGGATGCGAGCAACTGCCTTTTGGTTAAGAGCATGAAAAACCGAAATCCTTTCAATTGCAGGATGTCCCGACAATCTGGCTACTGGCTCCAACTCATCAACAACAACGGGATCAACTATATATGCTTTAGCGGCTGGCAATGAACGAGCAATATCGTAGGCAATAAGTCCCCCAAGATTACTTGCATGCTGACCCAGCAAACCTTTTCGAAGATCCGCAAGCATTTTATCGTTAACTTCATAAATCCCTGATTCAATTGGCTTAACAAGTCCACCTCTGCCTATAACAGCAGAGATACGGTTAAGGTCAACTTTACGGGAAACAAGATCTGATAATATCAGATCTTTCCGGAAATGAAACTGTTCAGTGATTTCATTAAAACCTGATAATTTCTGTGCTGAATGAGAGAGAGTCACTTCAAAGAGGGCTTCATCTTCCTCAAAAAGTGCATGTTTTGTTGATGTGGAACCGGGATTAATTACCAGAAGCAGTCGTCTTGTTCTTTTCCTGGTTTGTGGATAAGGTTTCATAACCGGATGCCCATTTTCTCATACCATAAGACATGAGAGTGCTATACAATAATATTTGGATTTCTCTGTTTCGTTACGCGACATAAGGATAACAGGTTTTGTCGTACCTCTGAGCAGGCCGGCCAGTTTCCCGTTTGCAAAGAGCATTAATGACTTATAAAAAGGGTTACAGGATTCCAGAGAAGGAAAAATAAGGATATCAGCGTCTCCATCTACAGGTGTTGTAAGACCTTTATTCTGTTGACTTTTGTTATCACATGCAAGAAATATATCAAGTGGACCATCCATGATACAATCACCAAATTCTCCAGCTTTAGCCATCTGGCACATTTGAATATAATCGGCTGAATAATGAAAATTTGGTGAAGCTTTCTCGGAAGCCCCTATCAATGCTATTTTAGGTTTGTTGACACCAAACTTTCCGGCCATATCACTTGCATATTTTGTTATTATTACTTTCTGCATGAGGTTTGGATAGGGAAGTACAGCCGGATCGGTTATAAAAAGTAACTTGTGATAAGCTGGTAATTCAAGGGCACACACGTAACTCAGAACAGCATCAGGCAGCATCAAGCCATTTTCTTTGTCCATTACTGCTTTCAGATATTTGTCTGTGCTGACCATCCCTTTCATCACAACATCAGCTTCTCCATTTTTTGCAAGTTTTACTGCCAGTTTTATCGCACTATCTTCGTCATAACCGGGAATAATTTTCAGTAATCCGGGATTCACAGCTGTCTTTTTACAAACATCCAGAATTATTTCAGGCTGACCTATCAAGAGTGCTTCTGCAAATCCATCCTTAACAGCCTGCATCAGTGATCTTATTGAGTTTGAATTATGTGCCCAGGCAAGAGCTATACGGTGTTTCCTGCCTGACTCAAGGACACATTTTACCATTTGATCGAGAGAGGTGATCATTTCTACATTATTTAGTGGCTCCGGCTGCAAGCAGGACACTGAAGTATTTTGATTGTTCCGAATCAGATCTTGAAGTAAGAACAATAGGTACAATTGCCCCGAGAATCATGGATGCCACTTTTGCTTTTGCAAAGAAAACAAGCGATTTATATAAGACATTCCCCACTTCAATATCAGGCATCAGCAACAGGTCAGTATCTCCGGCGACTTCACTTTTTATCCCCTTTTGGATTGCACTTTCATAACTGACAGCATTATCAAAGGCAAGAGGTCCATCAATGATACAGTTTTTTATTTGTTCTCGCTGATTCATTTTGGAAAGAAGAGCAGCATCCAGGGTAGCTTCCATATTTTCGTTAACCATTTCCACTGCTCCCAGAATAGCTACTTTCGGACATTTATAACCAAGAGCATTGAGGCAGGAAACAGAATTATTAAGAATTGCTATTTTCTCCTTAAGTTTTGGGGCAATATTCATGGCAACATCTGTAACAGCAAAAACTTTT
Source organism: Bacteroidota bacterium (assembly GCA_012729475.1). GTDB lineage: Bacteria > Bacteroidota > Bacteroidia > Bacteroidales > VadinHA17 > LD21. The sequence continues at coordinate 47,949 of JAAYDB010000090.1, read as the reverse complement.
GAGTATGCTTCAACCTCAAAAAGTGCAATATGTGATAATAACCTGCCTGATCTCAGTCCCCACTGCTTATCAAGCACACTCTTAAGGATTGTTGAGGTACCTGCTTTGCCTTTCATAAGGATATCACCTTCTTTGTTATGGACTAATCTTACTGATGTCTGAACAGCTGTTTCAATGTCCGGTTCATTGACAACGGAAATACCATCAATATTAAAATGATTGGCATCACAAATTTCCCTGATGTTACTTTCATCACCTACAAGCACAGGTTCTATAACACCATCTTGCCATGCTTTTATTACTGCAGCAAGACAATCCTTATCCTGGGCGGCTGCAAGGATAAGTTTTCTTTTGGGGCCATTTACCGCAATATTTTTAAGATCAGACAGATTTTTTAAAACCATGCTTAGTTTTTTGATTAATGAGTATATTTTTCGACAATAGACCGAGTATCAGAAGCTATTACGAATTCCTCATCAGTTGTGACTGCGGCAATAATTACCGGTGAACCAGGTTTCGAAATGATAATGTCGACACCTCTTGATCCGTCATTTACTGAATCATTGAAAATTATTCCCAGATTTTCCATATCTGAACATATCATCTTTCTCATACTGAAATCGTTCTCCCCTATCCCTCCGGTAAAAACCAACAAATCGCATCCATTCAGTGCAGCCATATATGAGCCAATAAACTTTTTAACTTTATAAGCATACATTTTAAGAGCCAGAATTGCTTTATTATTGCCTGCATCAGCAGCAGTTTCGAGGTCACGCATATCAGAAGATATTTGTGATATACCAAATACCCCGCTTTTCTTATTGATCATATTATTAACACCAGTCAGATTAAGGCTCTCTTTATCTGCAATATAAACCAATACACCAGGATCAACTTCTCCGGTTCGTGTACCCATTATCAGGCCATCAACAGGAGTAAATCCCATTGATGTATCTATTGACTCTCCTTTATTGACAGCAGTTATAGATGCTCCGTTGCCAAGATGGCAGGTAATAATTTTAAGGTCTTTTATATCTTTCCCAATAAGCCTTGCTGCTTTGGATGCTACAAACTTATGGCTTGTCCCATGATATCCGTATTTTCTGATCTTATATTTCTCATAGTATTCGTAAGGTAAGGCATACATATAGGCATAATCAGGCATTGTCTGATGAAAAGATGTATCGAAAACGGCAACCTGTGGAACACCGGGTATGAGTTTTTCAACTGACAATATTCCTTTCAGATTTGCCGGATTATGAAGAGGGGCAAGTTCAATACATTCTTCAATCACTTTTTTGACGTCATTGTCAACCAGGACACTCTCCTTATATGCTTCTCCACCGTTAACAACTCTGTGTCCAACAGCTTTTATCTCATTAATATTCCGAATAACACCATGCTTAGGATGACAAAGAATATCCATCACTATATTTATTCCTGTTGTATGATCAGGGATATCAGTTATTACTTTATAGTCATCCTTCCCTGTAGGTTTATGTGTAACAATGCTCTCGTTCAATCCAATACGTTCCAGAACACCTTTAGCAAGCATCCTGTTTCCGTCAGACATTTCAAAAAGTTGGTATTTGATAGACGAGCTTCCGCAATTTAAAACTAGAATGATCATTTTTATGAATTATCTTAATTATTGAACCATTTTTCTTTTTGTGTCAGATGCCTGTACAGCAGTAACACCAATCATACTTACAATATCACTTGCAGTGCACCCTCTTGAAAGATCATTGATAGGTGCTGCTATTCCCTGAAGAATTGGTCCGTAAGCTTCAGCTTCAGCCAGACGCTGAACAAGCTTATAAGCAATATTTCCACAATTCAGGTCCGGGAATATAAGAACATTGGCTTTTCCTGCCACCTTACTACCTGGTGATTTTTTCTGACTGACTGATTCAACCAGCGCTGCATCACCTTGTAATTCTCCGTCGATACAAAGATCAGGAGCCAACTCCTGAGCTATTCTGGTAGCACGGATCACTTTATCAACCAGAGGATGCTTTGCACTACCTTTTGTGGAGAAACTGAGAAGAGCTACACAGGGCTCCATATCTGCCAAAAGCTGGGCTGAACGGGCTGAAACAATAGCTATTTCGGCCAATTCTCTGTCAGTAGGATCGGGATGAACGCCACCATCAGCAAATAATAAAACCCCGTCTTTCCCGATATTTTTGTTTTTTAAAACCATAAGAAAAGCTCCCGATACCACTGATACTCCCGGTGCAGTCTTAATGAACTGGAAAGCCGGTCTTAAAACATCACTCGTTGCATTGTCGGCACCTGCTACTTCCCCATCAGCATCTCCGTTCTTAATCATCATTACACCTAGATACAAAGGATCTTCAATTAATTTCATTGCTTCTTGCCTGGTCAATCCTTTATCTTTTCTAAGTTCAACCATCATATCAATATAATGCTCTTTTTTGGGATTTGATGAGGGATCCACTATTGATGCTTTATCAATATTTTTCAATCCTAACTTCTTGGCATGAGACTTAATAGCTTCAGCATTTCCAATTAAAAAAATCTGAGCCATCTTCTCTGCAATTGCAGTGTCTGCTGCTATCAGGGTTCTCTCATCATAACTTTCAGGCAGAACAATCTTCTTGTAAAATTTTTTAGCCTTTTCTTTAAGAATATCTGATAATTCCATTGTATATCAATAAATTAAAATAGTAAATTAAATTTGTTAAATGTACGAAAAAAAAGTTCTAATTAGCAATTAACACTAATATGATAATTATCAGATTTTGCTGATAAAAGCCATAAAACCTTTATCGAAGCTCCCAACATTTTTCTAAATTTGGAGCTCTTAATTCAATTATGAAATCTGATTATAATACAATGAAATTTGAATCACTCCGCAATAGTCTGGAGGGCGATCTTAAATATGACCTTGTTACCAGGACTATGTATGCTACGGATGCATCTGTCTATAAAGAAATGCCTTTAGTTGTGACATGGCCCAAATCAGTATCTGACATAAAAAAAATCTTAGCTTTTGCTTCTCTTAATAAACTTGGAATAACCATGAGAGCCGGAGGAACATCACTGGCAGGACAGGTTGTCGGTTCAGGAATAATTGTTGACATATCGAGGCATATGAACAAGATTAAAGAGCTGAACGAAAAAGAGATGTGGGTAAAGGTTGAACCAGGAGTTGTTCTTGATGAGCTTAATCTTTTTCTTCGTGATAAGGGACTGTTTTTTGGCCCGGAGACCTCTACTGCAAGCAGATGTAACCTAGCTGGTATGGTTGGGAATAATGCTTGTGGTTCTCACTCATTAATCTATGGTTCAACAAGAGATCATACCCTTGAATTGAAGACAATCCTGAGTGATGGCAGTGAAGTAACATTTGGCCCGCTCAACAAAAACACATTTGAAGAAAAGTGCCGTTTGCCCGGCCTGGAAGGATCATTATACAGCCAAATTAAAGATATACTGGGAGATTCTGCCAATCGGGATATCATCAGCAAAGGATTTCCCGATAAAAAAATACCCAGGAGAAATACCGGGTATGCACTTGACCTTTTGATGGATAATGAGGTTTTTGCCGGAAAAAGCGGAGTTCCTTTCAATTTCTGTAAAATGCTTGCAGGCTCTGAAGGAACATTGGCCATAATAACAGAAATTAAGCTTAATCTTGTCAGATTGCCTTCTCCTCACAAAGCTCTTGTATGTATTCATCTTAGAAAAAGAAATGATGCTTTTCTTGTAAATCTTATAGCATTAAGGCACAAACCATCTGCTGTGGAAATGATGGATGACAGAATCCTTAAGCTCACAGAAAACAATCTCAGTCAGAGAAACAACAGGTTCTTCCTGAAAGGTAATCCCGGATCAATAGTCATAGTGGAATTTGTGCGGGAGCATCCAGATAAACTTGATCAAAGCATATCTGAACTCATCCACGATCTCAAAGCTTCAGGTTATGGTTATGCCTACCCCACAGTAAAAGGCACGGATATCAGTAAGGTATGGGCTCTCAGAAAAGCAGGCCTGGGTGTTTTAACTAACATGAACGGCGATTCCAAACCTGTTTCTCTAATTGAAGACACTGCAGTCAATGTGGAGCAGTTACCTGATTATATTGCAGATTTTGAGGAAATGCTCTCCCGGTACGGAAAAGAAGTAGTGTATCATGCACATATTGGAACTGGTGAATTACACATTAGGCCTGTCCTTAACTTAAAAGATCCGGCTGACGCAGAACTATTCCGCACTATTGGTATGGAAACGGCCAGGCTGGTAAAAAAATACAGGGGATCGATGAGTGGAGAACACGGAGATGGAAGACTAAGAGGTGAATTTATTCCAGTTATACTCGGTGAAAAGAATTATTCTTTCCTGAAAGAGATAAAAAAAACATGGGATCCGGATAATTTGCTTAATCCGGGTAAAATAACCGACACTCCCAGAATGAATACTTCTCTCAGGTACATACCCGGTATGAAAACTCCTGAACCTGAAACTATTTATGATTTTTCGTCATTAGGTGGTATTATCAGAGCTGCAGAAAGATGTAACGGATCAGCCGATTGCAGAAAAAACTTAATCATTGGGGGAACAATGTGTCCCTCTTTTATGGCAACAGGAGATGAGTCAAATTGTACCAGGGCCAGAGCCAATATCTTAAGGGAATTTATGAGCTCTGAAGCAGAAAACCCCTGGAACCACCGGGAAATTTATGACATACTGGATCTTTGTCTTTCTTGTAAAGGCTGTAAGGCTGAATGTCCATCAGGTGTGGATATTGCAAAAATGAAGGGGGAATTTTTACAGCACTGGTATGATAAACATGGTATACCTTTAAGGACACTTCTTATTGCCTACATATCAAAGATTAACAAAATTGGTTCTCTTGCCCCGGCAGTTTTCAATTTCTTTGTCAGAAATAAAACAATTTCAGGATGTATTAAGAGAATTATTGGATTTGCTCCCCAAAGAGGAATACCATTATTATATAAGATAACATTTAAAAAATGGCTTAGAAATAATCTGAGTTCTCTAAATCCTGATACACCAGTTGGCACTATTTGTCTTTTTATTGATGAATTTACCGATTATAACGATACGGAAACAGGAATAGCTGCTGTAAAGCTTTTAACCTCAATAGGCTATAAGATCATTACAGTTAAGCATGGAGAAAGTGCCAGAACTTATCTTTCAAAAGGTCTTATCAGAAGAGCTTCAAAAATTATTCGTAAGAATATCAAAGCACTTGCTCCTATTATTAATGAAAAAAGCCCCCTTCTGGGCATCGAACCATCTGCAATCCTGGGATTCAGGGATGAATATCCTGATCTTGCAGGCTCTGATCTCAAAAATGAAGCAGTTACTATTGCTAAAAATTCTTATTTAATAGATGAGTTTATTAGCAACGAATACAAAGCCGGAAGAATAGACAGGAATCTGTTTGTTGAAACTGAAGCTGACATTCTCCTTCATGCTCATTGTCAGCAAAAAGCAGTTGCCTCATCAAAAAGCACTATTGAAATGCTGTCGATACCCCGTAACTACAGGGTTAGAGAAATAGCTTCAGGTTGTTGCGGAATGGCTGGTTCGTTTGGGTATGAAAAAGAACATTATGAACTTTCAAATAAAATCGGGGAGTTAATATTGTTTCCGGAAGTAAGAGCTTCTGAAGATAACGTTATAATAGCTGCACCGGGAACCAGTTGCCGACATCATATTAAAGAAGGTACAGGAAGAGATCCATTACATCCGGTTGAAATACTCTACAAGGCATTAAAATAAACAATAATTACTATATAGTCATGATATGTAACCCATTATATGTCCAGGCAAAGTATTCTTAACTTTGTATCGTTTATGTCAGATGACAAAACATTTTGAAGACAAACATAGTTTTTTAATACAGGAATAAGGTACAAAGGATTGATACAATTTTCAGGTATTCAAAGTAAAGCTGTCAACATCTTTTAAGACGGGGAATTTTTTACGGAATAAAAGAAGTTCTTCTTTTGATATATCAGCAGATATTGAAGTTTCACTTTCGGCAGGAGCCAGAGCAGTAATATTTCCATAAGGATTTACTATTAACGATTCTCCGGAGTATATGTAACCATTACCATCCACTCCTGTTCTGTTTGCACCAGCCACATAACACTGGTTTTCCATAGCTCTGGCTCTGAGCAAGGTCATCCATACATCTCTTCTGGCAGCCGGCCAGTTAGCTGAATTAATTAGCAAATCGTAGCTGTCTGTATTTCTGCTCCATACAGGGAACCTCAGATCATAGCAAACAGATGGAAATATTTTTACATCTCTGAATTTGAATGTAATACGACTATTACCCGGATTGAAAAAATCATTCTCGCCTGCAGGAGAAAACAGGTGTCGTTTATCATAGTACCATAATTGTTTTTCAGGTGAAATGAATACCCATCTGTTATAGTAAAGGCCGTCATGAGAAACGATATAACTACCACATATTCCTGCCTTTCTTTTTACGGCTATATGAGTCATCCATTCTGATGTTTCTCCACCGGGAGATTCGCTTAATGCTCTGGCATTCATTGAGAATCCTGTACTGAACATTTCAGGGAGGATAATTATTTGGGTATCCGTATCAAGTCTATCAATTAAGTGTTCCAAACGTTTGAAATTTTTTTGCTTCGATTCCCAAACAGTATCAGGCTGGACGATTGATATTTTCATACGATTATTTAAATATTATTTGAACAATACTATTTAATAGAATAAAAAAAAGTACAGATAGCAATAATTATCTGTACTTCCTTTTTTAGGTATTATGAAGAAAACTAGATATTGAGTGTTTCATAATAATCATTAAAGATACCTTTTATCAATGGTTTGTAATAAAGCCAGAAGAATCTTCCTGTAGCTTCAGTATCCTTAGAATAGAAAAGTCCCTTTATTTTTTCTATTCCCACAAATCTTGATGTCCAGACAGGTATATTTGTACTGGCAAAATCACCTGAAAAATAATATGTTTTACCTTCAACTGGTTCTCTGATTACTGCTGGAAATGTATTATCAAGACCGAATTCATTAAGTAATTCATTTCCTGAACTATTTGTTTCAATCACGAAATCGGATATAACAGTATTATCGTAAGGATCGATGATGTCAAACCACTGATCAAAAGAAACTGAAGCCGGAAGATTCCATCTTGAACAGTATGAGGAATCAGTAACTATCATTGGTAGTGGCTTGTCCAGTTGTGTACCTTCTTCCAGAACTATAATATTCTTCTCATTCAGGATTACAATTCCTGCTTTAGAATAGTCCCATTGTTTTTTATATTGCTGTCGGTACATGGCTGTCATCCAAATAGGAAAATCAGGGCCTGTGGTATCAAGAGAACTGAAATATTTTCCTGTCCAGCCTGAAAATTTAATATTGAGTCTTTCCTGGATACGGAAGGATTCATATTCTGCTGTTGGATAATCGAAACAATTATATTCGAGGACTACCAGTTTATTTCTGTCCTTCATTTCTTTTATCAACAAGTTATCATTGTTATTTAGGCCACCATACAGTTTTCTTGTTCTGCGACTTTTATTTATCCCCTGATACCAGTCATTAAAAAAGACTCCGTATGTATCTGTAATATATAATGCATCGGCTTCTTCCGGCAGAACAGCAAGGTCTGCAAGTCTGTATTCATTCCTATCCCATTTTCGCTCTTTCAAAGGCCTGGTCGGGACAAATCCGTAATAATCCTTTTTATAAGAAAAGGATTTACCATTTTCTTTTTTCACAAAACGGTCATTTGTTATAATCCAGTTGAAAGATTTGTGTTTTTCACGTTCAAGTGTCGGAACTGTCTTATCAACAATTATTATGCCCATAGGCTTTTTTGTCTGAAAAGTCCAGCGGAGAAGATTGATTACCGGTAGTGCAAGAAGCACTGCCAGAATAATAACTACGATAAGCAGAGGTTTTTTCATAACTGAATTACTATCTGAATATTCAAATATCAGAATTTGTAAAAATTCCTTAATAACTCTTATTCAAGTGATAAAAGTATTAATTTATTTCTTTAAGTGAAATAAATTGGAAGCAATTTAGTAAAAATTATTTAACAACAAAAAATATCAACTAGCCACAATGAGTTAATGCAGGCTCACTTAAACACAATGGGGTTGTGCATTTACAAACCTGATTATCAGATCGGTTAAACAGGAAAAAACTTGATATTGCTATTACAGGATAAAACATGTACTGGCTTCAGTTGGATATAAAAGCCGGTCTCACAACATTTATTTTATTATTTTTACCGTTACATATCATAAAATATGCTAACCAACCAACCACTGGCTGACAGGCTGAGGCCAAAAGATCTTGATGAATACTGTGGACAGGATCATCTTGTGGGCAGGAATGGTATACTGAGGAAATCGCTGGAGTCAGGTAATATACCTTCTTTTATTCTGTGGGGGCCTCCCGGAGTGGGGAAAACGACTCTGGCTTATATTGTTTCTAACACGCTCAAAAGGCCTTTTTTTCATCTCAGTGCAGTTCATTCTGGAGTAAGGGAAGTACGGGAGACTATTGAAAAAGCAAAGAAACAGCAATATTTCAATATGCCTAATCCGGTGTTATTCATTGATGAGATACATCGCTTTAATAAATCTCAGCAGGACTCGCTTCTGAGTGCTGTTGAAAAAGGCATCATCACACTTATCGGGGCAACAACTGAGAATCCCTCATTTGAGGTAATATCCCCTCTCCTGTCACGTTGCCAGGTTTATACCCTCAATCCTCTCGGCAAATCAGAACTGGTGGAATTGCTCAACAGAGCTCTGAAAAAAGATACATACCTTGCTGAATACAATATCAAAATTGAAGATTATGAAGCTTTAATCAGGGTGTCAGGAGGAGATGCCAGAAAAATGTACAATGCACTTGAACTTGTTGTAGTATCGGAAGCTGATTTGTATGGCAAAGAGGAAGAAATTGTTATTACAAATGAAAAGGTTCTGGCCCATGTACAGAAAAACATTTCAATGTATGATAAAAAGGGTGAGCAGCATCATGATATTATTTCTGCGTTTATCAAATCAGTCAGGGGAAGTGACCCAAATGCTGCCCTTTACTGGCTGGCTCGTATGACGGAAGCAGGAGAAGATCCGAAATTTATTGCCAGAAGAATGGTTATACTGGCTGCAGAAGATATTGGTCTTGCCAATCCTAACGCTCTGCTGATGGCCCAGACATGTTTCCAGTCCGTTAATATGATTGGCTGGCCGGAATCACGCATAATTCTCTCTGAAGCGACGATATATCTAGCCTCATCGCCTAAGAGTAATACAGCATACACAGCTATTGAAGCTGCTTCCGGTGCTGTCAGGGAAAAAGGTGACCTGCCGGTGCCTCTTCACCTGAGAAATGCCCCAACTTCACTTATGAAAGAACTGGGATACAGTAAAGGATATAAATATGCACATGACTACTCCGGAAATTTTATTCAGGATAATTATCTGCCGGATGAGATAAAGGGTACAATCTTTTACGAGCCCGGGAAAAATCAAAAAGAAGAAGAGATAAAAAAAAGGCTAGGGAAAATATGGACTGATTTTTATAATTACCTTTAATATAATACACATTAAATTATTATCGAAGAGGATAATATCAGAAACTGTTTTCAGGCCCACTCCCTGAATTATTTTTTGTATGGGAAGCGGCTTAACAAGATTGCGATTACTGACAAAATTATTATGATACAATAGATTTTATTAATCAATGAATTTTATTTTTATATTTACGTTCAAATGGAAAGGACAGAAATAAATATTCCCGGTTTACAGCACAGAAAAAGTAATAATTTTCTACTGATAGCAGGCCCGTGCGTTGTAGAAAGTAAGGATATTGTATTTGAGACAGCTGATCATCTCAAAAAAATAACAGATAAATACAAAATACCCTTCATTTTCAAATCATCTTACAGAAAGGCAAACAGGTCGCGGCTTGATTCTTTTTCTGGCATAGGTGATATCCAAGCCCTTGAAATACTGTCATTGGTAAGGGAACATTTTTCTGTTCCTGTCATTACCGATATTCATAGCCCGGAAGAAGCTATAACAGCAGCACGTTATACTGACGTTCTTCAGATACCTGCCTTTCTTTGCAGACAAACAGACCTGCTTGTTGCAGCAGCCAAAACAGGTAAATGGATAAATATAAAAAAGGGGCAGTTTGTCTCAGGGCCGTCCATGAGATTTGCAGTTGAAAAAGTAAGGGATTCAGGAAACAATAACATACTGCTGACGGACAGAGGTAATATGTTTGGATACCAGGATATTGTTGTAGATTTCCGGAATATTCCTTTAATGCAGGAAACAGGAGTTCCGGTCATAATGGATATTACTCATTCCCTGCAACAACCCAATCAGGACACAGGAGTTTCCGGAGGAATCCCGGCCATGATTGAAACGATCGGGAAAGCGGCTATCAGTGTCGGAGCAGATGGTATTTTTATGGAAACACATCCTGATCCTTCCACAGCAAAATCGGATGGAGCAAACATGCTTAAGCTCTCGGAGACAGAGAATCTTTTAAAAAAACTCGTTGCATTAAGAACAACCATAAATAATTTTAGTATTTAAAATCACAATCTGAAAATCAATGAAAAAGCTGATTATGACACTTGTGGCACTCATTGCCATTACTACAGCCTATGCCCAGACAATTGAAGAAATTGTGGTAAAATATACTGTAGCAAATAAACTTGATAAAATATCCTCATTCAAGACCATTAAAATAACCGGGAAGGTGTCTATTATGGGAATGGATCTTCCGGTCGAAATGTGGATGAAAAACCCTAATAAGATCAAGACAGTCACCAGTATGGATGGACAGGAAAATATCCAGGTTTTTGACGGGAAAAAAGGATATATTGTTAATTCAATGATGGGTTCATCAGAACCTGTTGAGCTCAGTCCTGATCAGGTAGCACAGCTTCAGAACAGTAATGTTTTTCAAAACACTCTGGATAAATATTTGAAAAACGGACAATTATCTCTGTTGGGAGAAGAAAATGTTAACGGGAAACCGGCATATAAAGTCAAAGCATCTCTTGAAGGAGGTTTAAGTGCCACTTTATTCATAGACAAATCGTCTTTTTACCTGATCAAACAAATTGCTGATATCAATCAGGGAGGAGTTAATATGTCCGTAGAATCGTATCCGTCTGACTACAAAAATATTAGTGGCATAGTATTACCTATGAAGACAAGTACTTCAATGAGTGGCATGGATGTCATCACTTCTTACACAAGTGTAGAAGTAGATATACCTATTGATGACAGTGTTTTCAGTATTAAATAGGTATTATATTTTATATTATAGTCTAAAAAAAAGAGACAGCCTGAAATTTTAAAATTTCAGGCTGTCTCTTTTTTTTATGCAGCCGGTCTGTAAGCCGGGTTCTGTACGGTTCAGTCTCCTGCGAAAGGATATAGAACCGTTTTCCATCATTTATCTTGTCCCATCATTGCTGACAGGATCCTACGACCTACCCCCCGGCATTGAACGAGCAGTCCTCTGACGCCGGTATACATGGTCTTTCAACCCATGAGGTGTACGGCTCCTGTTGTCACCAACAGAACCGGTGAGCTCTTACCTCACCTTTTCACCCTTCCCGCCTGGTGGCGGACGGTTATTTTCTGTTACACTACTATATCCTCACAGATATCTTCCCGTTAGGAAGCATGGTGCTCTTTGTTGCCCGGACTTTCCTCCCCGCCAGCATGCGGGGCGATGGAACAACCTGCTGCCATACAAAGATAATATATTACAACAGTTTTTTAAAATGAACTATTTTTGCCACTGAAAATTGAGAAGAACAATGGGATTATTTTTTTATTTCATCTGCATATAAATGGATCCAAAAGAGTTAGCAAGAAATATTGACATTAATGAATATGAATATAATCTGCCAGAAGACAGAATAGCACAATATCCGGCTGAAAAAAGGGATCATTCAATGTTACTTGTGCATAAAAACGGCAAAATCAGGAGTGATAAGTTCACCAATATATATAAGTATCTTCCTCCGGATACTATGCTGGTTTTTAATAATACACGAGTAATACGGGCCCGTATCTTGTTCCGGAAAAAAACCGGATCCAGCATAGAAATATTCTGCCTTGAACCAATATTGCCAGCTACTTATGACCAGTCACTCGGATCACATACAGCTGTGGAATGGAAATGTCTTGTCGGAAATTTAAAGAAATGGAAAACAGGCACGCTAAGTACCAGTTTTTTTTTCAACAATAAGGAATTCAAACTAAATGCTGAAAAAATAAGGCCATCAGGCCAGGCAATGATCATACGGTTCTCATGGGAACCGGAAGAAACAAGTTTTGGACGGGTTATTGAATCTGTTGGCCACATCCCTCTTCCACCTTATGTTAAAAGAGATGATGATGAACATGATTATTTAAGATACCAGACAGTATTTTCTGCAATTGATGGTTCGGTTGCTGCACCAACAGCAGGATTGCATTTCACAAAAGATCTGCTGGATAAAATTGTCAGTAAAGGCATACTCTGCACTGAACTTACTCTTCACACAGGAGCAGGAACATTCCGGCCGGTTAAAACAAATGATCTGTCTCTTCATGAAATGCACTGCGAACATTATATTATTACGCGAAAACTGATTGAATTGCTTCTTGAGAACAGGAATAAAGTCATTGCCTGTGGTACAACAAGTGTCAGAACACTGGAAAGCATATACTGGCTGGGAATAAAATTGCTATCTGATCCCGGCTCGTCCGGGCTGCCACTTTTTACAGACCAATGGGAACCCTATGGTAATAATTCGGATATTACAGTTGAAGAATCTTTAAAAACAGTGCTCAGGTTATTCCATGAAAAAAATTGCCAGGAAATTAATGCTTCCACTAAACTGATGATAATACCTGGTTATGAATTCAGGATGATCACAGGAATGATTACAAATTTCCATCTGCCTAAAAGCACTCTCCTTCTGCTTTTATCTGCATGGACCGGACCTGAATGGAAAAAGATCTACAAATTTGCACTGGAAAATAATTATCGTTTCCTCAGTTACGGAGACGGTTCACTACTAATGAAATAGGTGTTAATCATATATTTATGACAATTTGTCAATAAGATAAAATAATCCTTTGATATTAAAACGATTTTACCTTTATTCGTAAAAATTTTAATAAATGAATAACAACAATATACTAAAGCAGTTTAATTCCATATTCAGTGTTTTCATGGTGTTATTCTACATTGGCCTGGGAATTTTTCTCCTCTTTTATGCCGATAAGATGTTTAATATGGATAAGGCAATAAAAAATATAATGGGTGTTACCTTATTATTATACGGCATATACAGGATATTCGTAACCTATAGACAGATATCTGAAGCTTTTTTTTCAGGTAAAAATAATAATAACGACTAACTATATGTATAATAATCAAACAAATACATCTTGGCATAAGCTTTGCAGTATAGTATTCAGAAAGAATGATCAACTTTGATTTAGCATTATGACTATGAGTATAGTGAGATATTATCAAAAAATTATTAGCTTTGCAAACCAGAATCAGTTATTCATCCATAATTTTCAGGTGGGCAGAAACAAAAAATATATACAAAATACCTTTTACGGAGTTCTGATTACATGTTTTCTGTTAAGCTTATCCTCTTGCGGAGGTTCTTTTCAGGCACCGGCAGAATCACCGACACGTGGCAATATTACAATAACTTCAGATGAATCCTTCCAACCTCTTATTGATGCTGAAGTTTTTTCTTTTACACATCTCTATACCAATGCCGCTATTAAAGCACAATATAAACCGGAATATGATGTCATAAACGATTTTATGAATGATTCGGTAAAAGTGATTGTAACGAGCAAAAAACTGTCAGACGATCAAATAGAATACCTCAGGGAAGGTCTTGTTATTGCAAGAACTGTTACCTTTGCATATGATGCACTGGCTCTTGTCGTAAATAAGGCAAACAAAGACACTTTGCTTAAATATGAAGACATAAGGGACATCTTTCTGGGGAAAAAGAAAACCTGGAAAGAGTTGGATTCCGGATCTGATCTGGGAGATATAAGAGTGATTTTCGATAATACAAAATCAGCAAACGTCAGGTATTTTAAAGAGCTGTTTGAAATTGAGGGAAGCCTCCCGGATAATTTTTTTGCTGTTAACAATAATGAAGAAGTGATTAGTTTTGTTGAGAGAAACCATGATGCACTTGGTATCATCAGTGTTAACTGGATAAGTGACCAAGATGATCCCAAAGCAAGGAATCTCGCTGAACAGATCACAATAACCGGTATTTCAAGACCTTTTTTTAATGATAATTCTTACTATCGTCCTGATCAGGGTTGGATATACGACAGGTCCTATCCTTTTGTAAGAGAGGTCTATTTTATATCCAGAGAAACTTTTACCGGACTGGGTTCAGGCTTTATTCAGTGGGCAACTGCCGAACAGGGACAAAGGATTGTACTGAAATCAGGACTTGTACCGGCGACAATGCCTGTAAGGCTTGTTCAGATAAGGAATTAAATAGTTAACTGATTAAATAAAAATCTTAATAAAATATAAAAGAATAAAATAAAATTAATAACAGTTATCAGATAAATAAGAATAATTAGTATAATTGACATCAAAATAATTTGGAACCATGAAACGTATAAATTTAAAAAAGAGGTTTATTCTGATGGTTGCTGTTGCAGGATTAGTTGCAGGCAATGTTTTTGCACAGGATATTGAATCTGCAAAAGCACTGACAAACAGCGAAAATTATAATCAGGCTGCAGATATGTTACAGCAACTTATACAGAAAGAACCTTCAAACAGTAAATATCACTTCTTTCTTGGAGAAAACTACCTGCTTAGTTATTTCTCCGATACTATTTCAAACTCACTTGCTGAATTTACTCAGCAGGCAAAAGAAGCATTCCAGAAAGGAGTGGAAGCAAATCCCAATGATCCGTTAAACTATGTAGGACTTGCAAAAGTAGCTGCATATCTTGGAGATAATAATACTGCACAGGAAATGCGGACAAAGGCAAGGAGTCTTCTTCTTCCCTTTAGAAACCTGAGGAGGATCGATCCACCTGCTGATCAGTATGCATTTGCACTTGCAAAAATTGCCGAATCCCATCTGATAAACGGGAAAGTCGATACGGCTGCTGCTCTGCCTCATATCAGGGAAGCACTGAAAATAGATGCTAAAAACCCGGAAATTTATCTTATTGCAGGTGATATTTATATTGCAGGAGGTGATGGTTCCAATGCCATAAAAAATTATAATATGGCACAATACTATGATCCGGAGTCTCCCACCGCTGAAATGAAGATAGGTAATATATATATAAGAGGTAAAAGTCTGACTGCCGCCATGCCTCATCTTGAAAGGGCAATTGAAATAGACCCTGAATTTGCTCCTGCATACAGGGAACTGGGTCAGCTTTATTCCCTTGCGGGCCGTCACGAACAATCGAAAGAGTATTATCAGAAGTATCTTGATCTGAACCAAGGCAATATTCCTGCCCAGACAAGATATGTCACATCACTCTTTTATGCCAATGACTATGAAGAAGTAATCAAAAACGTTGAAGAGATCTTCAAAGTTGATAAATCAAGAACCTACATGAATCGTCTGGCAGGTTATTCAAGTTTTGAACTTGCTGCAAAGAATAAAAACGGCAATTATGATCAGGCATTTTCATACATGGATGAACTCTTTAATTCTCTTTCAGAAGACAGAATATTGTGGAAAGACCATTTGTATATGGCCAGAATTCTTATCAGAAAAAACCAGAATTATCTACAGTTGAAAGAACAAGGATCAGAAGAAGACATAGCAAAAGCTGAAGCCGAACTCGACAGGGCCTTTAGTGAATATGAAAAAGTATCAGAAATGAGACCTCAGGACAGAGCTGTCCTCAATGAAATGGCTACTTATTATTATAATTTCAGATTTTACAATAAAGCCGCTGAAACATGGACCAAACTCATTGATCCTCAAGGCGATAACCTCGATAGTTACATGCAGGTCGGAAGAGCCTACTATACAGGACAAGACTATGAAAAAGCAGATTCGATCTTCAGGGTAGTTCTGCAAAAATCACCGGATTATATTCCTGCTCATTTATGGTTAGCACGTACTGATGCAGGTATGGATCCTGAAAACAAGACAGATAATGCCAGGACGATGTTTATGAATCTGATCCACGCAGCTGAATCCGATTCTATAGGAAATAAAGCTGAAATAGCAGAAGCCCTGAGATTCCTTGGATCTTATTATCTTAATACAAACAATCATAGCATAGCCAGGGACTTCTACAACAGATTGCTCAATCTTGATCCTAATGATAAGAATAACAAAATAAGTGCATACAATGGACTTGGAGCAATTGAAATGATGTCTGTAAGTAACCAGAAAACAATAGAAGGGCGTCTTGCTGCCCTGGCCAGATCAAGAGAAGCATATCAGCAGATTCTGGCATTCGATCCTAACAATGCTTCTGCAAAAAGACAAATAGAATATGTCCGTGATTATGAAGCACAGGTAAGAAAAGGCATCAATCCCAACGAAATTAAAGGTGTTGTAAAGGATGCAGCCACAGGACAGCCCATACCATTCGCATCGGTTAGAATAAAGGATACTGCTGTGGAATGTCTTACAAATACCAGAGGAGAATATAAGTTTGAGATCCCACAGAGTTCAGAAATTCTTATATTCAGTGCCAAAGGATATCAGAATATTGAGGTGCCGGTTACAAAAAACAGAACATATAATGCTTCTTTGTCAAAATAGTAAACATACGAAGAAGTCTTTAATCGTTTAATTTCATAATTACAGCTTGCATCCTGCCGGACCATCATTGCAGGATGCAGTCTGTAATAAATTATCTGAAAATAAAGTATTTGGATTTAAAGCGAATAATCACTGTAAATAAATTTTTCATCAGTATAATTATATTATAAACTTTCAAAAATGTTCAATAATATTTTTTTCAAGTTGGAAAAAAAAAAATGATAATATATATTTGCGGATTGTTAAATCTTAAACCTAAACAAAATCGATAAAAATGAGTAAACAAGGAAGTTCGTTCAAAGAAGCACTGCAGAATATTTTTGCAGTAAGTGCTATTTTAATAGCTTTTGTGATATCCTATTTATTGTTCGTCAATGTAATGGGTAATCCAGTTAATTTTGAAGGTGGTAATCCTCAGGGCCATGCTCTTCAGGGAAACTATCTTGGAATAGTTTACAAAGGTGGAGCTATTGTTCCGGTTCTGATGACCTGTGTTCTTACACTTTTCATTTTTGTAATTGAAAGGCTTATTACCTTATCAAGAGCAAAAGGTAAAGGCAGACTGAATTCATTCGTAAAACAACTTCAGATTCTTCTTGAAGAAGACAGAATTGAAGAAGCTGTTGAAGCATGTGACAAGCAAAAAGGATCCCTTGCAAATGTTATGAAAGCAGGTTTAGTCCGTTACCGTGATCTTCAGCAGGACAAAGAACTGGAAAAAGACCAAAAAATACTTTCAATCCAGAAATCATTCGAGGAAGCAACTGCTCTTGAGCTGCCTATGCTATCAAGAAACATGGTTATTTTCTCAACCCTTGCATCTGTATCAGTGTTGATCGGATTGATCGGAACTGTTCTCGGTATGATCCGTGCTTTTGCCGCTCTTGCCCAATCAGGTGCACCTGATGCTCTTGCTCTTTCACAAGGTATATCTGAAGCACTTGTTAACACCGCATTCGGGATCACAGGTTCAACCCTCGCAATTCTTGCATTTAACTATTTCTCGTCTTACATTGACGCCTACACATTCAAGATTGATGAAGCTGGTTTCAGCCTGACACAAAATTTTGCTGCATCCTTAAAAAATGCGTAACTTTGATTTATCCTCAAGGATTAATCATTTAATCAAAAACAGTAATGCCAAAGATTAAATTACCGACAAAATCACCCAGAATCGACATGACGCCGATGGTTGATACTTTCTGTGTAATTCTTATATTCTTGTTATTAACATCACAGATGCGACAACCGGAACCGGTAAATGTTGATATGCCTTTTTCAATATCAGAAACTCCTATTCCTGATTTCAATTCCATGACATTCCTTATTGGTGACGAGGGCGAAGTATTCTTCAATGTTGATAACGGAGAAGATACTGCTTTCCAGTTCAGAAGAAAGATCCTTGATGCCATGGCAGAACAATATGAAATTGAATTTAACAATCAGGAAAAGGACTTATTTGAGAGATATCCTTCCCCTATTGGTGTTCCAATACAACAATTGAAAGATTTTCTGAATGCTGATGCCTCGGCAAGGAAAGGTATGGAAACTGGTATTCCGTTGGATTCTACTGACAATCAACTTGCAATGTGGATCTTATTTTCACGGCAGGAAAATCCCAATGTCAGAGCAACCATCAAAGCCGATTCCAATACTGAATTTCCTGCTATAAAAAAGGTTCTTGAAATACTCCAGGACAACCGTGTAAATAGGTTTAACCTGGTAACAAGCCTTGAAGCAGTAAGAATTAACCTAGACGAAATACAACAGTGATATGGCAGAAATAGTTCAAGCGGAAAAAGGAGGAGGAAATAAGAAAAGGGCTAAGAAGATCCTCCCTCATATGGATATGACCCCTATGGTGGACCTTATGATGTTATTGATAACATTCTTTATGCTTACCACCTCCCTTAGTAAATCTAAGGTTATGGAAATCACTCTTCCTGAAAAACTTAAAGATGAATCTGCTGCACCACCTAAGATATCTGCCAGCCGTACCCTAAATATTCTTCTCGGACCCGATGACAGAATATTCTGGTACCCCGGCGGTGTGGATGCAGAAGATTATGATAACCTGCCCCCTGTAACTGAAACAGACTATAGTGCTGAAGGTATCAGGGCTCTTCTACTCGACAGGAACAGGTTTCTTGCCAGGAAGATAAACGAATTCGAACAACAGGTACTTGAAGGGAAAATAAGAATATCCCGGGATTCGCTTCAAAAGGCTACAAGCCAAATGAAAACAGATGATGACACCGGACCTATTGTTCTGATTAAAGCTCATGACGAAGCTAACTATGGTAACTTTGTTGATATTCTTGATGAAATGAATATTTGTGGGATTGCCCGCTACACATTCATGGATATCGCATGGTACGAAACACAGATGGTAAATAATGCTGTTGGAAGAACAACCACAGCCTCTGCCAATTAAACCCGTAAACCTTAATGAAGAAGATGGCAAAAGAAAAAATAAAAGCCCCAAGCTTTGACGACATTGTGTTTGAGTTGAGGAATAAGGAGTACGGAGCTTACAGATTACGTAAAAAATACAATCGCAATGTAATAATTGCAATTTTTGCTGCAACTATTATTTTTGCTACTGCAGTTATTACACCATATCTTAACGCAAAATCTGCAGCAGGTAGTCAGGTAAAACGTGAAGAGACCCAGGTTGAAATAGTAATGGAAAACCTTGATCAACCAACTGAAACGGTTGCTCCTCCACCGCCTCCTCCACCTCCTCCAACAGAGACAGTGACGACTACAAGATATGTGCCTCCTGTCGTAGTTGACTCCGTTAAACCTGAAGAAGAAGTTCAGCTTATGACTGCCGATCAGGCTATAGCTACAGTTCAGGATGGTGATGTTTCAGATCTTGATTTCACAGTAATTGAAGAAGTACAGGAAGAAATACAGGAAGAAGAAGCTGAGCCTGAACCTTTTGTAGTTGTTGAGGAAATGCCTATGTTCCCAGGTGGTGAAATAGAACTCCTTTCATGGCTTAGTTCGCATATTGACTATCCTGAATCCGCTAAGGAAAATAATATCCAGGGTAGAGTAATTGTCAGATTCTGTGTAACCTCAAAGGGCACAGTTAATCAGGTAAGCGTTGTTAGTGGTGTGGATGCTGATCTTGATGCCGAAGCTGTAAGAGTAGTAAGTTCACTTCCTGAATTCAGACCAGGCAGACAGGGTGGAAAACCTGTACCTGTATGGTACACCGTACCTATAACATTCAGACTTCAGTAAGAACTCCTTATTGATCATAAAAAAAGACCGGGAAGCTTACCCGGTCTTTTTTTATCCGATTATATGATACTATTGATAATCAATCATCTCTTTTCCCAGCAAAGACACAAAATCATCAATCTCTTTTTCAGTTGTGTCCCAACTGGCCATAAGTCTGTATTCAGAAATGGCCTCATCCCATGGATAGAAAAAATACTTCTTCTGTAGCTTTTCTGCAACTTCAGGTGGAATTATTACAAATACACCATTTGACTGAACCTCCTGAGTAATACGTAAATTACTGATAACAGATAATTTTTGGGCAAATACTTGTGCCATTCTGTTTGCATGAGAAGCTAATGACTTCCATAAATCATCTCTGAAATAGGCAATATACTGAGCTGATATATATCTCATCTTTGAAGCCAGATGCATACCTTGTTTTCTAATGTATTTGAAATCCCTGCTTAAGCCTTTTCGTAAGAAACAAACTGCCTCGCCTGCCATCATTCCATTTTTTGTTCCACCAAATGATAATAAATCAACACCTGCATCAGTTGTAATCTCTCTAAAAGACAGATTCAGACTTACTGCAGCATTTGCCAGTCTGGCACCATCCATATGCAACAGCATTCCTCGGGAATGGGCATACCCGGCTAATTCAGTTATCTCCCCAACAGTGTAGACAGTCCCCATCTCAGTAGACTGGGTAATTGAAATAATTTTTGGTTGCGAGTGGTGTTCAAAATCAAATCCATGCATATGTTTTTCTATCATACCTGGAGAAATTTTACCATTACTGGTATCAACTGTTAAGACCTTACAACCTGTGAACTTTTCAGGTGCACCACATTCATCCTGCTCAAGATGAGCTGTATTGGCAGTAATAACGGAATACCAGGACCGGGTTACAGCAGTTATGCCCAATACATTGGCCGCTGTGCCGGTAAGTACAAAATAAGTTTCCGTCTCAGGTCCAAGCTTTTCCCTGAACAACCCTAAAGCTTTTTCAGTGAATTTATCAGCCCCGTAACCTATTGCATGACCCTTATTACACAACTCAATTTCTTTAAGAATTTCAGGATGAACCCCGGAATTATTATCACTTGCAAATCCTTTTCTGCTTTCACTATAGTTCATTCTCTTAATATATAACCCTACATGAAGCAAAATGAAGAACATTTCAGATCTGAGGGCAGTTAAATAACTATTTATTATTGTATTTTTTCTTCTTTTTTGAAGATAAGAGCATCAGTATACCAAATATCAGCATTATCAGTCCCATTATGATGTTGACGTTTATGCCAAGGGATTTCTGATACATTCCAGCATCTGAGACAGTGAAGATGCCATAAGTTGTAATCAATACGCCAAGTATTGAAAACATCAAACCTATAGGTATTCTAATATCTACCATTTTTTTTCCTCCTACCAGAATATTATGCTTAATACAATACAGATAATTCCTACTATAATTGCCAGGCTGGCAGGTCTTTTATGCCAGGGCAAGTCTTTATCAACCTCATGAGGCGTAAGAGAATATACCAGACCTTTCAGCTCATCATCAGATTTCGTCTTTTTAGTCATTAACGATAATCCTACAGTCAGGATTGCACTTACTGAAAATGCTATTATTGCTGTCCAGAAATTCTGAGCCATCTCAACCGGATATGTATGAATATGCCCCAGCCATCCACCTTTAAACAAGGTGTTTGCTCCTTCCGGGGCTGTCAGTCCATGATGGGCCAGTGCAATCAGGAAACCTGTAAGAAGACCCGTGAATGCAGCATGACCCGTTGTTCTTTTCCAGAACATTCCCAGGAAGATCACAGCAAAAAGAGGAGCGTTGATCATACTGAAAATTGTCTGGAGGAAATCCATGATATTCCCAAATTTGCTTGCGATATAAGCTGCAGCTATACTCAATAAAACACCTGCAATTGTGGTTATCTTTCCGACATTCAGATAATGTTTATCATCAGCTTCAGCATTGTCAGTTCTCTTCCGTATATAACTCTGATAAATATCATAAGTCCATACGGTATTAAACGCAGAAACATTCCCTGCCATACCCGACATAAAAGAAGCCAGTAATGCCGTAATGCCAAGACCCAGTACTCCTGCAGGCAGATATTGCTTTAACAGCATTATTATAGTATAGTCATAAATGGGATTGCCTGCCGTATCCAGTGGTAAAATAAAGTTTTTTGAAGGATCATTAAAGAGGACCAGTGCTATTATTCCGGGGACAATAATCAGGAATGGCAGAAACATTTTTGGAAAAGCTCCAATCAATGGAACCTTTCTAGCAGCTATCTTGGATTCTGCAGCAAAAGCTCTTTGAACAATAAGAAAATTTGTACACCAATAGCCGAACGAAAGGACGAAACCAAGACCAAACAGTATTCCGAACCATTCCACTCCCATAGGATTCTGATGAATATTTGAAGTATATTTCCATGTAGTTGTCCATGCATCAGGAGCATAACCACCGGCTGCTGCTATGGGTTCCAGCCCTTCTTTCAATCCTCCCCATCCTCCAACATCCATAAGGCTAAGGAATACAAGGGGCAATAAACCGATAATTATTATAAAGAATTGAAGTACTTCATTATAAATCGCCGATGATAACCCTCCCAGATATGTATATACCAGCACTATGATAGCTGACAACCACAAGCTTAAATTATAATCCCAACCCAATACATTTTCCATCAGTATTGCGAGTGCATACATCGATATTCCGGATGCCAGGATTGTCATGACTGCAAAGAGAATCGCATTCAGTCCCCTTGTCTTCTCATCAAAACGGAGTTTTAAAAACTCAGGAACAGATCTTGCTTTTGATCCGTAATAAAAAGGCATCATAAAGAGAGCCAGAAAAATCATTGCCGGGATTGCTCCAATCCAGTAAAAATGTGTTTGCAACATCCCATATTTCATTCCTGATCCCGCCATCCCCATAACTTCCAGAGCACCCAGATTAGTGGAGATGAAAGCCAATCCGGCAACCCAGGCAGGGATTGATCTTCCGGCCTCAAGAAAGGCATTGGCGTTCTTCATGTATTTGCGCAAAAACCAACCAATGGCAAGTACGAAAATAAAATAGATCATTATTATTGAATAATCTATCCAGCTAAGTTCAACTTTCATAATCAGTGGATTTTAATTACAATACCAGAGTTTAGAAATCACATCAAATAATTTATCATCATCAAGATATCAGTAAAAATACATTTTAAGATTGATTTTTAAATAAAAGAATAAAAATATTTACCTTGTTAGTTTCCCCCGGGATCAGTCTCTGCACATATTCTGTTAATACTTATCTTTGCATACAGAATATGCAGACAACACGTTATTTTATTTATATCTCGTTCAAGGGAAGTGACTATCATGGATGGCAGATGCAACCCAATGCTGTAACTGTTCAGGGAGTTGTTGAAAATGCCCTCAGTACAATTCTTGGTAAAAAAACTGCTATTACAGGAGCAGGCAGAACTGATTCAGGAGTGCATGCCCGTATCTTCTGTGCACATTTTAATTCTGAATCACCACATCTTTCAGAAAACATGTCACTTATATACAGACTTAACTCTTATCTCCCAAAGGATATTTCTGTACTACGGTTATCAAGAGTGTATCCCGATGCCCATGCAAGGTTCAGTGCTCTTTCCAGAACATACAAATACTATATAACAAGAACAAAGGATCCTTTTAGTGAAGATTTTTCATGGTTTTTACAAAATGATGCCGACCTGGATCTGATGAACAGGGCATGTGTTGTTTTGATGAAATATACAGATTTTACCAGTTTCAGCAGGCTTCATACAGATGTAAAAACCAATGAATGCATAATATCTCAGGCTTTTTGGGAACAACATTCAGGGAAATTGATTTTCACAATTAAAGCTGACAGATTTCTCAGAAATATGGTAAGGGCAATTGTAGGCACAATGATACAGGTTGGGAAGGGGAAAACAGATATTATGGAGTTTGAAAGAATCATTCTGGCCAAAGAACGTTCAAAGGCTGGCATGTCAGCTCCTGCCCAAGGGTTATTTCTTGAAGAAATAGAATACCCCTCTGAAATATTTATCGACAATGATCTGCCGGAAGATGCAACAGAAGAGATTATCATTGAGTAGGTGAAAAAAAACTTTTAAATATCCGGATCATTCCATATCTCCCATGAACGTTCAGCCTGTAGAAATAACATTTTCAACCCGGTAATTATTTTACAGCCCCTCTCCTCTCCCCGTTTTAAAAACAAGGTCATTTCAGGATTGTATACCAGATCAAAAAGAATATGGTTTTCATTCAACAATCCATAGTTAATAGCAGGCAGTGATGAGATATCCGGATACATACCCAAAGGAGTAGTATTAACTATGATACTGGTTTTTTCAATAAGCTCCTTATCCACATCTTCATACTGTAATATCCCTGTTTTTCGCGTTCGCGAAACATTTATTACATTCAAACCAAGACTTTTCAATACATAAATAACAGCTTTTGCTGCACCTCCTGTTCCGAGCACAAGAGCACCTTTCAGTTCTGCATTTATAAAGGGCAATAATGACTCCCTTATACCATATACATCACTATTAAATCCAGATATAATCACAGAACTATCTTTTCTGCTTATTTTCAATACATTAGCAGCTCCAATCTCATCAAGACAAGGTTCTTTTACATTAAGATATTTAAGGACGTCAGTTTTCCAGGGTATTGTAACATTCAGACCGGATATTTCGGGATCATTTTCAAGGATAACCGGTAAGATGTCAATTGACTCAACAGGATAATTATCATAAGAACAATCGCTTATATTTTCTCTCCTGAATTTTTCAGTGAAATATTTTTTTGAAAACGAATGACCGAGGGGGTAACCTATCAGACCATATTTTCTCATATCAACATCATTGGTGGAGATTGAATGAAATATGAATAACAAAAATTATATTATTATTTATTCCTGAGGTTTTCCGGAAGAAAATCAAAAAATGTGTCACCACGCAATCCCAGTCTGAGTGATTCCAGAGGTATTATCTCTGTTGGTGGAATATTACCAAGGTTAACATTAGGGCCAAAATTCTTTATAAACCATACCTGTTGTGATTTCAAAGGAGCTTCCCAGATAACATTATCAAGTTTAACATTATCTGATATAGCATTTATGATTGTCATATTTGCTGATCCGTCTGCATTATATATTCCAGTCGTCCCTGATTCCCGTGCTTCGGCAATTACTTTTACCGAACCTGCCTCTAGTTCGGCTTTCATCATTGAAACCCATTCTTCAGGTGTATAAATGATTTCCTTTTTTTTGGAGCCAACTTCAGAGATAACTGAGCCTCTTTTAGCCAGTTCACTGATATATTCAAGTTTACGGGCATGATCAATGTCGTAAGAACCATCTGATACTTCCACGTACTCTATTTCATTATCATCAATAAATTTCAGAAAATCCCTGAACATATCACGAACTAAAAAAGCTTCAAACAGAGTTCCTCCGAAATAAGGCATCACTCCTGCTTTTTTATATAGACGTATTTTTTCGGGTAATCCGGGTGTAATTAATGCTGTCCCAAAGCCCAGTTTTACAAAATCGGTGTATTCACTACCTATTGATATAAAATCTTCAGCTTCTCTTAAACTGAGACCTTTATCCATAACCATAGTTATACCTGTATTCCTGGGTTTTACAGGACGCTCAGGCAGAAAATCAAGTATTTTTTTCATGTTTCAATTTAGTTTCCGGCTTTAGTATTTAAATCAATCCGTAATTTGAGAGGAGTTTCTTTATGGGTTTTGTTTTCAGTTTCTCTGGAAACAGATCAGAATATTCTGAAAACAGATCTCTTCCTGCTTCGAGGGCCAGGACAAGATGTCTGGAAACTTTTTCTGTATTTTTGCCATGGAGATAAAAAGAAGCGAGCAAATAGTTTATACCGGGTATATTGCCTGTTATCTGATAAGCATGTTCAAGATAAGGGATAGCCTTGGAAGCCAGATTCTCCTTAAGTATTATACCTCCCAAAACTGACCACACCTCATCACAATATATGTCTATTTTCAATGCTTCTCTGAAACAGCTCATTGCGGTTTTAAGTTCACCCTGTATATAATGTGATTTACCAAGCAGATACCAATATTCCGGATTCTCATCATCTAATTTCACAGCTTTTCTGAAGAAAATAAGACTGTCAGAAACATTGCCTGAATTCATTTCAATAATACCCAGTCCGAACCATGGATCAGCAAATTCAGGAGCTAATTCAATAGCATCCTGGTAGTATTTTCTTGCGAGAACATAGTCTTTTGCTTTTTCGTAGCACTCACCCAGATAGGTCATAGCTTCGAAGCTGTCAGGCTCATTCTCAAGATATTCATGATAGACCTCAATAGCTTCTTTATACCGTCCGAGATTACTCAGGATATTACCTTTATTAAAAAGTGCAAAGGAATTCTGCGCATTGATAGCAAGTGCAAAATCATAGGCTTCAAGAGCCTTCTCCTCTCTTTCTGTTTTATTATAAATTATACCCAGGTTATACCACGCACTATCGGAGAAAGGTTCTTCTTCAAGGTATTTCAGATAATAAACAATACTGTATTCATAATTTTCAACTTTCTCATATGCATAAGCCAGGTCATACAAATGAGCCTTGAAATCAGGTTCAAGCTCAATCAGTCTGAGCATATATGGTATAAGTTGCTCATAATAATTAAGGTTTTGCAGGACTGTAACAATAGAAAACAGAATATTTTCAATTTCTTCTGAATCAAGGTTTAGTGCAAAATCGAACATTTTTTTTGCACCCTGAACATCTCCTAAAATCCCCAGAGCTGTGCCCTTTGCTATATATATCTCGTGATTACCCGGTTCAATGTTTTCAAGCCGTTTTAGTATTTTAAGAGTTTCAACAGCGCGACCTTTATCAAGAAGAACTCTTGCTTTTCTCAACTGGATAGAAACAGAATTGGGATGTTGCTGTGAAGCAAGTGCAGCTGCTTCATAAGCTTTTCCTGCATTATTATTGTCAATATAATAATCAATAATTGACTCAAATTCAATGACATCAAAGAAATACTTTTCGTTATTTCTTTTCATCCTCTCAAATTTAAGGACTGCCTCTCTGACTTCTTCTTCCCAATGATATCCAAACTTGTCCTCTTCCATAACAATCTTGATTACGATACAAAATTAATATTAATTTCCAGACACCTTATATCGTAAATATCCAGTTATTAACAATTTAACATTTTTTTAAACCCCTAACAGTCAATTTGGTACATTATTATTTTTTTTTTTACATTTTTTACGCAACCTTAGGCTTAGAAAATTCATCTTTGACATAGGAACAAAGGGTAATTACCCAATACCCTATATACCCTAGAATAACCTAAATTCTACCTCAGAGAAACCGGACGATTTGCCCGGTTTTTCATTTTACGCTTTTTTAATATATTTGTATAGCTTAACAATTCCTTATGAAAAAGCTTTTAGCATCTTTCCTCCTGATATATAAATTATTCTTTCTTGTTTTGTTTTGTTTCGCATCCTGCAAAAAGACTGAAGACCCCATAAAATTTCCACAAGGCACTTTTCCTGATTCAACTATTGCTCTTAATAGTATCAATTCCGGTTTTGATGACCTTGACCTGACTAATATTGATCTGGTACTTGATGAAACTGATGAGGAATCATATCTGCTTCATGGTGATATATTTGCTCTTTTATCAACTAACAGGGAGAATTCAGGGGAACAGTTTGACCTTATTCAGTGCATGATCACATTTGAATGGGATCAGACTGACGGGACCTTTACACTGAACACCAACACTGGGAATAATACATTCATTGAGGAACTAACAGGAACTGCAAATACACCAATGGATGATCTGGGTCCATATCGCCGTTTCAGCTCATTTGATGGTTATGAATACTTGATCCTTAGCTCAGAAAATACCAGTGGCAATCTTGATATTTTCTATTTAATGAACATGCCGGTCACAGGGTCATTCCCTGCATCTGTAATGGGGCCTTATCCTGTCAATCTCATTAATACTGTATATAATGACAGCTATTTTTGTTTTGACACCAGTCTTGACAGTGCTTATTTCTCATCCGACAGAGAAGGCAATTATGACATATACCTGAATATCAGGCCTCCAGGAACAGCCCCTAATACCTGGTTTGACAGTGATTTTGAAGCAGCACAGAAAGTTGACAGCTTAAACAGCAATGCAGAGGATAATTGTCCTATGGTATACAAAAGGCTTATGGTCTTTGCTTCCAACAGAGAAGGAGGAATGGGAGGTTATGATCTCTATTACTCAAAATTTGAGAACGGAAAATGGAACTCGCCTGTTAACTTCGGACCCGGCATTAACACCTCACATGATGAGTTCCGTCCTGTTATCGGTACTCATGCAGATTTTTCAAACCATTTTATCATTTTCTCTTCCAACAGGCCGGGGAATTCCGATTCCTTCAACCTGTATTTTGCCGGCATTGATATTTAATACTCCCTGAAATTTATCAGATTTTATTTTGTTTTGCAGCTAACAAAGTATTTCTCAGGAGTGAGACTCTCGTCATGGGCCCCACTCCTCCCGGCACAGGGGTTATAAAAGAGCATTTAGGTGCTACATTTTCAAAATCAACATCTCCAGCCAGTCTCCATCCGGAACGCATTTTTTCATCTCTGATTCGTGTTGTACCAACGTCTATAACCACAGCTCCTTCCTTCACCATATTCTCTGTTACAAAACCTGGTGATCCGAGTGCGGCAATTATAATATCAGCTTTTCTGACTATATTACCAATATCAGTTGTACGGCTGTGAACAACAGTCACAGTAGCATCGATACCTTTTTGTGACATTAAAATACTAACAGGCCGCCCGACAATATTACTCCGTCCTATAACCACACAGTTTTTACCTGATGTCTCAATCTTATACCGTTTAATTAATTCCATAATCCCATAGGGAGTGGCAGGCAGGAAACCCGGAAGCCCGAGTACCATTCTTCCCAGATTAACAGGATGAAAACCGTCCGCATCCTTATCTGGATTAATTGCCTGAATTATTTTATTTTCAGATATATGATCAGGTAATGGTAGTTGTACAATAAAACCATCTAAACCGGAGTCTGTGTTCAGTTCTTCTATTTTAGAAATAATCAGTGATTCTTCAACACTATTCTTATATGTCAGTAATGTTGAATCAAAGCCTACTTCATGGCAATCTTTCACTTTATTTTTCACATAGGTCTGGCTCGAGGGGTCATCACCAACCAGTATTGCAGCAAGATGAGGGATCTTTTTTCCGTTCCGTTTAATTATTTCAACCTCTGAAGCAATTTCTTTTTTTATTGAGGCTGCAACTTCTTTACCGTTAATAAGTGTGTACATGATTTATTTATTTTCTACCCAGTAATTTTGAGGCATTCCCTCCTGATTTAGTGACCATCTTCATCATTTTACGGGTTTCATCAAACTGTTTCACCAGTTTATTTACTTCCTGAACAGATGTCCCGCTTCCTGACGCAATCCTTTTTCTCCTGCTTCCGTTTAATAATGCAGGCATGGACCTCTCATCGGGTGTCATGCTTCTGATAATAGCCTCTATTCCCTTAAATGCATTATCATCAATATCGAGGTCTTTTACTGTTTTCCCTACACCGGGGATCATAGCCATGAGATCCTTAACATTCCCCATTTTCTTTATTTGCTGAATCTGGTTAATAAAATCATTGAAGTCAAACTGATCCTTAGCAATTTTTTTCTGAAGCTTTCGTGCTTCTTCTATATTATATTGTTCCTGCGCTTTTTCAACAAGAGTGACAATATCTCCCATCCCCAATATCCTGTCGGCCATTCTTACCGGATAAAAGAGATCAATTGCGTCCATCTTTTCTCCAGAACTCACAAATTTGATGGGTTTGTTCACTACTGATCTTATGGAGAGAGCTGCCCCACCACGAGTATCACCATCCAGCTTAGTCAGCACAACACCATCAAAATCAAGCCTGTCATTGAACTCTTTTGCTGTATTTACTGCATCCTGTCCTGTCATGGAATCAACCACAAAAAGTATTTCATGCGGATTAACAGCGTCTTTAATGGAAGATATTTCCCTCATCATTTCCTCATCAACGGCCAGACGTCCGGCTGTATCAATAATTATCACATCATTGCCGTTTTTCCTCGCTTCCCTGACTGCATTCTTTGCTATCTGAACAGGATTTTTATTACCGTCCTCAATGTAAACAGGTATTTCTGTTTGTTCTCCGATTATTTTAAGCTGTTCAATAGCTGCTGGTCGATATATATCACAGGCAGCAAGCAGAGGGTTTTTACTCCTTTTGCTTTTAACCCATTTTGCAAGCTTCCCGCTAAAGGTTGTTTTTCCTGAACCCTGTAAGCCGGCTATAAGAATAATTGCAGGATTGATTTTAATATTAATATCGGTCTGGTCGCCTCCCATGAGCTGTGCCAGTTCATCATGAACGATCTTCACCATCATCTGTGAAGGGTTAACCGAATTGAGAACCTCCTGACCCAGTGCTTTGGCTTTAACTGTATCTGTGAATTGCTTGGCTATTTTAAAATTAACATCCGCATCAAGAAGTGCCCTGCGTACATCCTTAAGAGTCTCTGCTATATTTATTTCAGATATCCTACCCTCACCTTTTAGAATTTTAAAGGACTTCTCCAGACGTTCACTTAAACTTTCAAACATGTTGTATTATTTGGTCTTGATTAAACAATAAAAATATATTTTACATACGTTCAGGCATCTCTATACCCAATAACCACATGGCAGTATTCAACACTTCACTGGTATACTTTGAGATTGCAAGACGGAAATTACGTACCCGTACATCCGTTTCACTTAATATTGAATAATCATGATAAAACTGGTTAAACTCTTTTGCCAGATCGTAACAATAATTTGCTAATAAAGCAGGAGAATAAACTGCTGCTGCTTCTGATACAATAGCCTGAAATCTGCGAAGCTGCCTGACCAGGTCTATTTCCTTCTCTCCTCCTTTCATTTCTGAAAGGATTGTATTGTTGAATTTAATGCCCATTTGCTCACCTTTTCTGAATACTGACATTATTCTGGCATAGGTATATTGTATAAAAGGACCTGTATTACCGTTAAAATCAATTGATTCAGTTGGGTTGAAGGTCATATTTTTACGGGGATCTATTTTCAGAATAAAGTATTTCAGCGCTCCTAAACCAATTTTTCTGAATATCTCTTCTTTCTCTTCGTCATTATAATCACCCAGTTTCCCAAGCTGTAAAGACACTTCCCGTGCCGTTTCTTTCATTTCTTTTATCAGGTCGTCTGCATCAACAATTGTACCTTCGCGCGATTTCATTCTACCTTCAGGCAGTTCAACCATACCGTAAGAGAAGTGGTGCAATCCCCCTGCCCATTTATAGCCCATTCTGGCAAGCACTGCCTTAAGAACCTGAAAATGATAATTTTGCTCATTACCAACAACATACAGACATTTGTCAAATTTGTATTCCTGCTGTCTTAATACAGCTGTTCCAAGATCCTGGGTCATATACACTGCAGTCCCGTCAGACCTGAGAAGAAGTTTTTGATCAAGCCCCTCGCTGGTAAGGTCCACCCAGATAGATTTATCTTCCATCTGATACATTATCCCATCTTTTAAGGCAGCCTGCACTAAATCCTTTCCAATCTTATATGTATCAGATTCATAATAGATTTTATCAAAATTAACTCCCAGTGCCTCATATGTTTTATTAAAACCGTCATACACCCATGAGTTCATTTTTTTCCACAATTCTATTATTTCTTTATCTCCTGCTTCCCATTTCAAAAGCATCTCCCTTGCTTCCATTAACAGAGGAGCAGAATTTTTTGCCTCGCCCGGTTCTACTCCCTTCGACATAAGTTCTTCTGCCTGAAACTTATACATTTTTTCAAAAAGAACATAGTACTTTCCTACAAGATGATCTCCCTTGATTCCTGAAGATTCAGGAGTCTCTCCATTTCCATATTTCTGCCATGCCAGCATAGACTTACATATATGTATACCCCTGTCATTGACAATATTTGTCTTTATTACTTTATGTCCGCAGGCAGACAATAACCTGTAAAGCGAAAAGCCCAGAAGATTATTCCGGATATGCCCCAGATGAAGAGGCTTATTTGTATTTGGAGAAGAATACTCAACAAGTATGACTTCAGGATTTTTAACACGACAATTCTTCAACAAATCAGTTTCAGCCATCATTCCGGCAAAATATGAGATCCACCACTTATCAGATATCTCTATGTTCAGGAACCCTTTGATAACATTGTATCCTGATATTTCAGGTGAAGAATCCATTAGCTGACTGCCTATCATCTCTCCCGTCTTTTCCGGAGTATTCTTGGAAAACTTTAACAGCGGAAACACTATCAGGGTAAAATCTCCTTTAAAATCTTTACGGGTTTCCTGAATCTGGATAAGATCATCATTGACCTCGGCATTGTAAAGTTCCTTAATAACTCTACGTATATTTTCCTTTAAAAAAATCTCCATTCCTTAAAAATATTACAGGTCACAAAGATAATATTTTAAAGATTGGCCTATAAGAAACCTTTATTAGAATATTTATAATTGCATTGATCAGTTACAGATATTAGTTTTCAGGCACCTTCTTTCTACTAATTAACATTTTTTTTTGACTATTGGGGATTTCTTTTTGATAAAAAATGTTAAAAAAAAAGAAAAGTTATTATACATTTGGTATATAATCATTAAAGGGAGTATTATAATCTAATTCAATATCTTCAGGTGGATTTAAAAACCATATATATCGAGTCAGGACAAAAGACCCCGCAAATTGATCTTAACCATTTGACCGGAGAACTTATTTTTTCAGGAAAATCGATACTGGAAAATCCCGCAAAACTATATGAAGGAATTCTTGAATGGGTTCAGGAGTATATCAATACTCCCAGACAAACCACAAACCTGCGTCTGAATATTGAATATTTTAACACTGCCTCCGTAATATGGCTTGCGAAAATTGTCAAAGCCCTTTGCGGAATGAAACAACCCGATAATACACTTATTATTCATCTGTATTTTGATATAGAAGAATTTGACAGTATGGAGACAGAGGATTTGAAAGAAGCTTTAAGTCCTGTACTCGATATGGTTGGCACTCCGACAATAAGCATGGGAATAAAAGTATACGGAACAGATGAAAATGGAAATATTCTCAAAGAATCCATGGTTCTTGTATAATAATCCCTGACTTTTTTACTTATAATTCCTTTTCTGATTTTTTTGCTATAACTTTATTTCCCGTAACAATAGAAATATTATGCGGATTTTTTTTGTTGTATCATTGTTATTAACTATTAGCATAATGGAAGTATTTTCCCAGGATAAATCAACCGACAGAAAACCTTATGCTGCAGGAAGATTTTACTCTGCAGATAAAGAGACACTTACCAGGGATATCGCAGTATTATTTAATAATTGTAAAAAGACCCCTCAGGAAAACCATGTCAGAGCATTAATTGTACCTCATGCAGGATATGTTTATTCAGGTAAAATAGCCGCAGCTGCCTTTTCTGCAACTCCAAAAGAAACACCTTACAAAAATATTTTCATAATAGGCTCCAGCCATGTCCGTGCCTTTAATGGTGCATCAGTATACAACACAGGTGACTTTATAACACCTCTTGGCAGAGCAAAAGTAAACCTTAATATTGCCAATAAACTTAAAACTGAGAACAAGGTATTCAGATTTCCTGTTGATGTCCACCTGAATGATCATAATCTGGAATTACAAATTCCTTTATTTCAATATTATTATACCAGAGAACCTGAAATTGTTCCAATCATGATAGGAACAAACAGCACCAAACTGATCAGGGATATAGCCGAAGCATTACGCCCCTGGTTCACCCCTGACAACCTTTTTGTTATAAGCAGTGATTTCTCACACTATCCTCATTACAATGATGCTGTTGAAATAGATAATATAACAGCTGAAGCCCTGACTTCCGGAAATCCTGAAAAATTCCTGACCATGCTTGAAGAAAATTCTTCCCGTAATATTCCAGGACTTGCAACCAGTATGTGTGGCTGGACATCAGGTTTGACTCTTCTTTACCTCGCAGAAAGCGATAAAGATTTGGAATTTATAAGAATAGACTATTGCAATTCCGGCGATTCAGAATATGGGGAAAAAAATGAAGTAGTCGGGTATCATGCAATTTCTCTTGTTGAAAAAAATAAAACCAAACATTTAGAAACAGAATCTTCTGAAGAATTTTCTTTTACAAAAGAAGAGAAAGATATTATCTTTTCTATTGCAAGAAACAGCATAAGATCAATGCTCGATAAAAACAAGACAAGCCCGTTGAACGATATTCATATCCCTGAAGCCTTAAAAAAGCAATATGGTGCTTTTGTAACATTAAAAATCAATGGCAATCTCAGGGGTTGTATAGGAAGATTTATCTCAACTGATCCTCTTAATGAAGTGATACGGGTATCTGCTCTGTCATCTGCTTTTGAAGATCCGCGTTTTAATCCGCTTACAAAAACAGAATTCGAAAAAACCGATATTGAAATTACTATACTGGGCCCTCTTAAGAGGATCCATAATCCCCGGGAAATTATTCTTGGCAAACATGGTATCTACATAAAGAAAGGCGTGCGCTCAGGCACAATGCTGCCACAGGTAGCAATAGAAAACGGATGGACTGTGGAAGAGTTTCTTGGCTATACATCGAGAGATAAGGCCGGTATTGGATGGGACGGATGGAAAAGCGCTGAATTATACATCTATGAGGGACTCGTTCTTGAAGAAAACAGGAATTGATTATGTACCATGTTACAGGAACAGTTATTATAGTCTCCTTTTTATATCTGACAAGCTTTGGGCTTTACAGACTCGGTATATTTTCACTCAACACACACAGAAAGATATGGAATACAATACTTGCCACTGCATTCCTTTTCACTGCTCTTGCCGGAGTGGTTCTTGCTCTTCAGATAAACTATAAATGGGATGTTCCTGTTATTGATCTTTTACTCAGTTGGCATGTCGAAACAGGAATATGTTTGGCGGTAACAGGTATTTTTCATTTCGGCTGGCACTTATCTTATTACCGGACATTATTTAAAAAATCCGGTAATAATAAACTTAAAACAGAAGGGAACACCAGGAAGAATAATTCACCGTCCATAACAGTCAATCTTTTTGTAATTGGCTTCACCAGTACCTCAATACAATTATTACTCTTAAGGGAGGTACTCAATATTTCAGGAGGCTATGAACTAATTTCAGGATTATATCTGGGTTCATGGCTCATAACATCTGCTGCCGGAGCGGCACTTGCAGGAAAATCAACCCTGAATGATATTGCTAAAATAAATCTTGCTTTCTCTCTCACCCCCCTTCTCTCTCTTTTGTTTCTTTTCCTCTTGTCAGGGATTCTTCTTGAGCCGGGAGAAATACCTTCGTTTTTATTAAGTTTAATTTTCAATCTCTTTTCCCTTTTACCTTTTTGTCTCATCTCCGGCTTTACATTTGTGAGACTGATAGCTGTAGCACGTGACAATAATAATTACTTACCCGGTAAATCATTTTCTATTGAAACAACCGGAGGAATAATGGCTGGTATTCTGATTTCAATTCTTACATCAGGTCTTTTCAACACATACAAGTTGTTAATGATTATAATTCTCTTAACACTGGCCTGGGTTATTTTAAATTTTTCCCAGACTAATCCTTCCAAATCATTATATATTAAATTATTATTCACAGTATTATTGTCTGTTACTATTCTGACTGATCCTGATGTCTTTTTCAGACAGGTTCTCCTGCCCGGGATAAATGTTACCGAAACAAAAGACACCCCTTATGGCAACATAACCAGGGGTGAGTACTCCGGAGAGGAAAGTGTATATTACAACCACAGGCTACTCTCCTACAATGATGACGTAATAGAAAGGGAAGAAGATATTCACTATGCATTACTCCAGGTAAAAAAACCTGAGAAGGTTTTTCTAATCTCAGGTTTTGCAGAATCACGCCTGGCTGAATTACTTAAATATCCAGTGAAAGAAATTCATTATATAGAACGGGATCCTGTTCTGGCAGAGAAGTCAAAATTAATTACAGTACCGGAAAACATCGGTTTTATTGTTGAGAACAAAGATGCCTACCGTTTTATAAGAGAAAAAGGTGATACAGCAAATGTGATTATTATGCTTCTGCCTCCTCCTTCAACATTATCGCTCAACAGGTTTTATACTGCCGGTTTTTTTAATGATATTAAAGAGAGACTTACTGAAGGAGGTGTCTTTATGTGTTCTCCCGGAACAGCTGATACATATCTAAACCAGGAAGCTGTAAATCTCTACTCTTCTATTTACAATACGCTGTCGGGGAAATTTAAAAATGTCCTGGCAGTTGCCGGGAACAAGCTCTATTTCATTGCATCCGACAGTGCTTTATCTCTTTCATTCTGTCACCTGCTTAAAGAGCGTGGTATAAACAATATTTATGTGAGTTCTGACTATCTGGCCGATGATCTGATAAAAATGAGATCGGATGATATAATGTCAGTACTGGATTCTGACATAAGAGAGAACAGTTCGGCATTTCCCATTGCCTGCTATCATTACCAATCACTGGGCTTCAGTAAGAGTCTTAAAGAAAAATTTCCTGCTATTATTCTGATTGTGATAGTTTTTGGCCTACCCGTTCTGACTGTCAGAAGAAGTAATTTGGTAATGTACTTCTGTGCTTCTGCCCTTGCCGGCTTTGAGATCATTATTCTGCTATTGCTCCAGCTGGCTGCAGGAAACATGTATCAGCTGACAGGGCTGATACTTGCAGCCATGATGACGGGTCTGGCGCTCGGAGCAGGAATGAAAAACAAAATTCTCGACTTTTATTCATTAAAAATAAAAGCTCTGGTATTATCCTTATTTTACATTTTCGCCGCATTGAGCTATAATACCATTCTCAATCTGAACAACGACTTTATTCCTGTTATTGTCCTGCTGATAGCAATGCTTATCCCATCATTTATTACGGGTCATATTTTTATGATTATCACCAGAAATCATGAATCAGGTTTAGCTACAGGGTTAACTTACAGTGCTGATCTTACGGGATCTGCTGCAGGGTTTATTCTTATGGCAGGCATCCTTGTCCCTGCTTTCGGCATCAGAATCTCTGTTTTCTCGCTTGCATTGCTTATTTTTGCAGGTATATTACCTGGTAAATCAGGTACCATAAAGTAATCTTATTCATTTTTCATCCATGGGAAATAATGATTTTGACAAAAGTAAACGTGACTTTCTCAAAAGGATCCTGACTCTTTCTGCAGGCGTTGTCTGCATTAAAAGTCCCTTACTGTCAGATTCTTTCATTTCTGAAGGACAAAACAACAAGGTTCTTGCCATGTTTCAGGAAGAAACACCCAGGGGAATTATGTGCAGGATTTGTCCAAACGAATGCATCCTCAAAGAGGGAGAATTGAGTGAGTGCCATAACAGGAGGGTTCTTAATTCAAAGCTGTACACACTGGCATTTGGAAATCCCTGTTCTGTAAATATTGATCCTGTTGAAAAAAAACCTCTCTACCATTTCTTCCCTGGATCAAGAGCTTTCTCCATTGCTACAGCCGGGTGTAACTTATCATGTTTGAATTGTCAGAATTGGTCAATATCTCAGACCGGACCTGAAAATACCAGGAATTATGATCTGATGCCTGATGCAGTTGTAAAAGAAGCAGAAAAACATAAATGCAGGTCTATAGCCTATACCTATTCTGAACCTGTAACATTTTACGAATATACTTTTGAAAGTGCTGTTCTGGCTAAAAGAGCTGGTATTAAGAACATTGTAAAATCATCTGGCTACATTAATGCTGAGCCGTTAAAAAAATGGTGCACTGTTATCGATGCAGCAAATATTGATCTCAAATCTTTTAATGATAATACATACATCAGACTTTCCGGAGGGAAACTTCAACCTGTACTTGATTCACTCAAGATATTCAAAGAATCAGGTGTATGGCTTGAAATAACAAATCTTATTGTTCCCTCATGGACTGACAACATAGACGAGATAGGAGAAATGTGTAAATGGCTGAGTGAAAACGGATTCAGAGACACTCCTCTTCATTTCAGCAGGTTTTATCCCACTTATAAGCTCGAACAGCTTCCGCCTACTCCACTTGAAATACTCACAAAAGCTGCAGATATTGCACACTCAGAAGGACTTAAATATGTATATATAGGTAATGTCCCGGGTAATGAGAAGGCTAACACCAACTGTCCTTCCTGTGGGAATACAGTTATTGAACGGCAGGGTTTTACAGTTACCCTGAATAATATTAATAATGGGAAATGCAATAAATGCGGAGCTCCTGTAAGTGGAATATGGGAATGATATGACAATATTCCGGGACTATTTGTATTAAAGGAAAAAATGAAACAGTCTGACGCCAGAATCCGTATTGAAAGACTACGGAAAGAAATAGATGAACATAATTACAATTATTATGTTTTGAACAATCCCGTTATTTCAGACTTCGAATTTGATTTGCTGATAAATGAGCTTGAGACTCTTGAAAAAACTTTCCCCTCACTTATAAGCAAAAATTCGCCAACACAGAGAGTCGGAAGTGATATCTCCAATGAATTCAGGCAGTATGAACACCGCTATCCTATGATGTCACTTGCCAACACCTACAATGAAGACGAAATAAGGGATTTTAATAACAAGGTATTAAAAGCTGCAGGATTGCCAGCATCTTATGTATGTGAACTTAAATTTGACGGAGCATCTATAAGCTTAACCTATCGTAACAACAAACTCTTTAAAGCTCTTACACGAGGAGACGGGACCAGAGGAGACGATGTAACTCTTAATGTTAAAACTATAAAGAGCATTCCGGATACAATATCTGATACAAATATCCCTGATGAATTTATAATAAGAGGTGAAATACTTATGCCAAAAGCGGTATTTAAAAGGCTTAACAATGAAAGAGAAAAGGCTGGTCTTTTTCCTTTTGCAAACCCCCGTAATGCAGCATCCGGAACACTTAAACTCCTTGATCCCAGAATTGTGGCAGCACGAGAACTTGATTGCCTTTTTTATTTCCTTCTTGCCGACAACCTGCCATATGACACGCATTATGAAAACCTTATGAAAGCTTCTGAATGGGGTTTCAGGGTATCGGAATATTCAAAGCCATGTAAAGACGTTGACGAAGTGATTGCTTATATAAACTACTGGGAAACAGCGAGAAAAAATCTGCCATTTGAAATTGATGGTGTTGTGATAAAGGTTAATTCCATACCCCTTCAGAACAAAATGGGGTTTACAGCCAAATCACCCAGATGGGCTATAGCTTATAAATACAAAGCTGAACAGGCTGTAACAAGACTTTTGTCTGTATCTTTTCAGGTAGGAAGAACCGGGACTATCACTCCTGTGGCCAATCTGGAGCCAGTTTTCCTTGCCGGAACAACTGTAAAAAGAGCTTCACTGCATAATGCTGATCAGATAGCTTTGCTCGACCTCCACATAAATGATATGGTTAGGGTGGAAAAAGGAGGAGAGATAATTCCAAAAATTACAGGTGTAGATCATTCTTCAAGAAATGAAAAAAGTAAACCAGTTGTGTTTATCAGCAGATGTCCTGAATGTGCTACTCCCCTGGTAAAAAATGAAGGAGAAGCTAACCATTTTTGTCCTAATTACCTGCATTGCCCCCCTCAGATCAAAGGGAGAATAGAACATTTCATCAGCAGGAAAGCAATGGATATTGATGGTCTGGGAGAAGAAACAGTAGACCTGCTGTTTAATAAAAACCTCATCAATAACTATGCTGACCTCTATGATCTGAAAGCCACGCAACTCAAAGATCTTGAGAGGCTTGGAGAGAAATCTGCTGCTAATATAATCAGAAGCATTGATTTATCGCGCAAAACTCCTTATTACAGAGTACTCTTTGCACTTGGAATCCGCCATGTAGGAGAAACAGTGGCAAAAACTATAGCCGGTGCTTTCAGATCTATCGATGAATTAATGAAAGCCGATGAAGAGCAATTGATTAATATACCTGAGATTGGGCCTAAGATTGCTGCAAGTATTATTTCTTTTTTTTCAGATAAAGATAATGTCGTTATAATTAACCGTTTAAAATCATACGGAATAAACTTTTCTGCTGATAAAGAGAAAAAAAACAGAGGCAATAAACTGGAAGGGAAGTCTATTCTCATATCAGGTGTATTCAATACACACACCCGTGATGAGTACAAGACACTTATAGAGCAAAACGGAGGAAAGAATGTCTCTTCTGTTTCCGGGAATACATCATTTATTCTTGCCGGAAAAAATATGGGACCAGCCAAAAGAGAAAAAGCTGAGAAATCAGGTATTCCTTTGATTAGTGAAGATGATTTTCTCAGGCTGATAGAAGAAGAATAATATTAATGAGATGGCTGACTTAAGCAAAAAACAATTAGGTTTGCAAAATGGAATTATTTCAAGACAACAGGATAAAATTTGGTAATTCAATCCTGTCACGAAGAGTAGCTAAGGCAAGAAGAAAAGTGTCTTTTACAAACATCGACCAGGTTAAAGATATTGGCATTGTATGGGATGCAACTAACATTAAAGAATTCAGCTTTTTATCTAAGTTTCACCAGAAAATGCATGAGAGACAGATTGAAGTTAAAATAATAGGATATTATCCGGGCAAAGAGCTTCCTGATCAATATACAGCACTTAGATACCTGTCCTGTATCAGGAGAAATGAGATCAATCTGTTTTACATACCTGTTTCGACTGAAAGTGACTTTTTCATAAAAAAACCATTCGATGTCCTTATTGATATAAATTTTAATAATGTATTTCCCTTAACCTATGTTACTTCCTTATCTTCAGCCGGACTGAAAGTGGGATTATTTGACGCAACAAGAGACAATTCAATTTTTGATCTGATGATAGAACTGAAGAAACCTTATGTTGTTGAAGGATATCTTAATGAAGTTATACGGTATCTAGAAATGATAAAATCCGGATCATAAAAAGAAAAATTATATCTAATTATGAAAAAATTCAAAGGCACAGGTGTGGCTATCGTTACACCTTTTAAAAATGATTCAAGTATTGATTTTTCAGCTTTGGGTCGCATTATCAACCATGTAATTGAAGGAGGAGTCAATTACGTTGTTGGTATGGGCACAACAGGAGAAGCTGCAACCCTTACTCCAGACGAGAAACAGGCTTTGACATCCTATATTGTTGAGGTTATTGATAAAAGGGTACCGCTGATCATTGGCATTGGGGGGTATAATACACAGGAGGTAATTAATAATATTAAGCAAATAGATTTTGAAGGAATTGATGGTATTTTATCTGTAGCCCCATATTATAATAAACCAAATCAAAGGGGGCTCTTTCAGCATTTTAAGGCAATTGCCACCTGTAGTCCTGTTCCTGTTATCATTTATAATGTACCAGGCAGGACATGCAGTAATATTTCCTCAGACACATGTCTTGAACTTGCACATGAATGTGACAACATTATTGGAATAAAAGAGGCTTCAGGTGATATGTCTCAAATAATGCACATACTGAAAAGGAAGCCTGATAATTTCCTGGTCATCTCCGGAGATGATATGCTGACACTTCCAATAATAAGTGCAGGAGGTTCAGGTGTGATATCTGTTCTGGCAAATGCTTATCCTGCTGAATGGAGTGAAATGGTAAGTAATGCCTTAAAAAACAATATGAAAATTGCCCGTGAAATACTTTTCCGTTTCATGGAACCGATTAACTTGTTGTTTGAAGATGGCAATCCTTCAGGAATAAAAGCCTTTCTGAGTGTCAAGGGACTATGTCAAAATAACTTAAGGCTACCTCTAGTCCCTGTTAATAAGACAGTGTATTCTAAAATCAATAAGGTTGTCACCGAACTGAAATAATTATCCTTACATGTTTGGTCTCGCACCTTCAGGTCCCGGGGGAGGATTTTGAGCTCCATGACAGTGTTTGTATTTCTTACCACTTCCACATGGACAAGGATCATTCCTCCCAACTTTTTTCTCGACCCTGACTGGTTCAGTTTTTCTCTCTTTGTCGGGGCCTGTTCCTGTAGGACCATAATGAGAAGTATCTGATCTGGATGTTTTCAGGTTATCCATCTGACGTCTTCTCTGTGCTTCCTTCACCTGATCAGGATCCTGGGTGGGTATGTAACCCTTCATGAGGGTACTTACCACATCCTTGTTGATCTTTTCAATCATTGAATGGAAGAGTTCATATGATTCGAACTTATAGATCAGTAAAGGATCCTTTTGCTCGTAGGTAGCGTTTTGCACAGATTGTTTCAGTTCATCCATCTCCCGTAAATGTTCTTTCCATGAATCATCAATAGTAGACAGCACAACTGTTTTTTCATAAGATCTGGACAGTTCTTTTCCCTCCGATTCTGCTGTAGCCTTGAGATTTGTAATGACCTGAAAGACCTTTATCCCATCAGATATAGGCACAACAACATTTTCATAGGCATGTGACATTCTATCATATACATCTTTCAGTACAGGATAAGCCTGTTGTGATATGGCATCTATTTTTCTTTTATATGTCTCAACTACCTTTTCGTATACTTTTTCAATGACCTGATCAGCAGAACTTTTAAGAAATTCGTCAGAAGTAATTGGCGAATCAATTGAAAATGAACGTATAAGATCAAAATCAAAACCTTCATAATCACCATCTTTCTGATAATTATTTACCATTGATGTAACAACATCATACATAGAATTGGCAACATCCAGTCTAAGACGTTCACCGAGAAGGGCATGTTTTCTTTTCTTGTAAATGACTTCCCGCTGAGAATTCATAACATCATCATATTCAAGCAGTCTCTTTCGGATACCAAAATTGTTCTCTTCTACTTTCTTTTGCGCTCTTTCAATAGATTTTGTGATCATAGGATGTTGAATCATCTCCCCTTCTTTCAGCCCAAGCCTGTCCATTATTCCGGCTATTCTTTCTGAACCGAAGAGTCTCATCAATTCATCTTCAAGAGAAACGAAAAATTGTGAAGAACCGGGGTCACCCTGCCTTCCGGCACGTCCCCTCAGCTGTCGGTCAACTCTTCTGGATTCATGTCTTTCTGTCCCTATAATTGCAAGACCTCCTGCTTTTTTAACCTCATCAGAGAGCTTAATGTCAGTTCCTCTACCGGCCATATTTGTAGCGATGGTTATGGTTCCTGGCTTTCCTGCCTCAGCAACGATATCTGCTTCACGCTGATGTAATTTGGCATTTAATACATTATGCTTTAAGCCCTTCATTTTAAGCATCCTGCTCAGCAATTCAGAAATCTCAACTGATGTAGTTCCAACAAGAATTGGTCTACCTGCCCTGTTCAACTCAACTATCTCAGAAATAACAGCATTATACTTCTCTCGCTTTGTTTTATATATAATGTCTTCTCTGTCATCTCTGACAACGGGTTTGTTAGTTGGAATAACAACTACATCAAGCTTATATATATTCCATAATTCTCCGGCTTCAGTCTCTGCAGTACCCGTCATTCCTGCAAGCTT
Organism: Bacteroidota bacterium; assembly: GCA_012729475.1. Lineage (GTDB taxonomy): Bacteria > Bacteroidota > Bacteroidia > Bacteroidales > VadinHA17 > LD21. The sequence goes on along the minus strand of JAAYDB010000090.1, from coordinate 4,229 downwards.
GTGGTACATTCTGAAATAATTCTGTAAGGTTATTGTAGCATAGGTCTGAGTGGCTGCTTCAACTTTAACATTTTCTTTTGCCTCAATAGCCTGATGAAGTCCGTCGGAATATCTTCTTCCTTCCAGTATCCTTCCCGTCTGTTCATCTACTATCTTAACCTTATTATCCATTACCACATACTCAACATCTTTGTCAAATAAAGTCCAGGCTTTGAGCAATTGAGTCATAGTATGTACCCGTTCCGATTTAATGGAAAAATCGGCAAGGAGTTCATCTTTCAATTTGAGTTTTTCCTTATCACTCTTATCCGATTTCTCAAGATCAGCGATTTTGGACCCCACATCAGGCAGAATAAAGAAAGCTGCATCTTCCACAGATGTTGAAATAAGATCCAGACCTTTTTCTGTTAATTCAATTGAATTGGATTTTTCATCTATTACAAAATAAAGCTCATCAGTGACCTTAGGCATTTCCTTATTGTTATTCTGCATGTAGAAATTCTCGGTCTTCTGAAGCAGGGTCTTGTTACCCTCTTCACTCAGATACTTGATAAGAGCATTATTTTTGGGTAATCCTTTAAAAGCCCGGAGTAACAGCATCCCTCCTTCTTCTGTTTTCCCTTCATTGATAAGCTTTTTAGAATCAGCCAATATTTGAGTAACAAGCCTTTTCTGTGCATTAACGAGTTTGTCTACCTTAGGTTTTAATTCATCAAACTGCTGAGTATCACTTTTAGCTGTAGGACCTGATATTATCAAAGGTGTTCTGGCATCATCAATGAGAACAGAGTCAACCTCATCAACAATAGCATAATGGTGCTTCCTCTGAACAAGGTCTTCCGGATTAATTGCCATATTATCTCTCAGGTAATCAAATCCGAATTCGTTATTTGTTCCAAAAGTAATGTCAGCAAGATAAGCTTTACGGCGTTCAGCTGAGTTAGGCTGGTACTTGTCGATACAATCCACAGTAAGTCCGTGAAACTCATATATAGGACCCATCCATTCAGAGTCTCTTTTGGAAAGATAATCATTGACCGTTACTATATGAACACCCCGTCCGGCAAGAGCATTAAGAAAAACAGGAAGAGTGGCCACAACTGTTTTACCTTCTCCGGTAGCCATCTCAGCAATTTTACCCTTATGGAGAGCAACCCCTCCAAAAAGCTGGACATCGTAGTGAACCATATCCCATATAATCTCATTCCCTCCTGCTATCCAACTGTTTTTCCAGTAAGCCTTATCCCCTTTTATGGTAATACTCTCCCTTGTAGCAGCAAGATCACGATCATATTGACGGGCAGTGACAACAAGTTCAGTGTTCTCTTTTAAACGCCTCGCAGTTTCTTTAACAATAGAAAAGCCTACAGGCAGCAACTCATCAAGAATATCTTCCAGTTTTACATCAATATTCTTCTCAATTTTGTCAATCTCATTGTAAATATCCTCTTTCTTATAAACATCCTCTTCCGATTCTGCCTGTTCCTTTAACTTCCTGACCAGATTCTCATCTTCCTCTATCCTGCTGTGTAATTCTTTTTTTAACTCTTCTGTTTTATCCCGCAACTCATCATTAGACAAAGATTTCAGTTTTACATATTCTTTATGGATCTTTTCAACATAAGGATTTATTTCCTTCATATCTCTCTCATACTTATTTCCCAGAAAAAGACCCAGAACTTTATTTATAACGCTCATGGTTAAATTTGTTTCAGATTTTTAAAATATCACACAAAATTAGTTTATTTTTCAGACAATAGAATTGAAAATCAGGGTAAGTTTATGAGTACGATACTTACAGACCTGTGAAGTCCCAGTAACATAGGAAAGGATTCAAAGCCCTTAAAATGACTTTCTCCGATATTATCTGGCTAGGATATATTTTATTGTTGTAATCCTGCTTTTATGCTGAAGAACTATGAAATACAAACCATCAGGATATTCTGACAAATCGATATATATTTCATCACCTCCATCTGTAAATGAGGTCAACAGATGAACACCTGATGAAGAATATATACTGTATTGCTGAGCCTGAAAATTGCCTTCTCCGTTCTGTCTTATATTTACAAAACCATTTCCGGGATTAGGATAAACAGTAGGCTCACTAAATAAAATATCTTCTACATGATTAATAAGAGGACCTATATGAAGATCCTGAATAACCCATCCCCATCCGTTAGCATATGGATCGGAAAACAATCTGAAACGAACAATCATCGTATCTCCGGGAGTCAGAAAAGAAGATGTTTTTGGGAAAATAGTATGATTGAGCATCATTGATTCCTTCCCTATGAAGGTTGAATTATTATCCTCTGTCTTGCTGTTATATGCTTCTTCCCATGTTTTTATAATCCTGCTGTCATAGCCATCAGTCAGGGGAAACCATGACCTTCCAAAATCAACAGAAGCCTCCACAATAACATAATCGTAGAAATATGTCGATCCAAACTCATAGCCCTCGTCACCGGGCTCTACCAAAACAAGTTCTTTATAAGTGATTATCATGCCATTAGGATCATAAATTACAGGCGTTCTCAATAATGCTGTGTAACCAATACTGTCACCAGATTCTTCTGGACTCATATATGGATGAGGAGTATGAAGGCCATAGTTAGTAAAGCCTGATGGTTTTAAAATTCTGATCCCGTCATCGAGAAAATCTCCGGATGCATCTGAAAAATCAGTTGTATATGCGAAATCAGGGAGATTAATATGTTCTATTCTTGTTGTATAAAAATCTTCTGTTGATGGAATAACTCTGAGGTTTGGATTATTAGCCTTATCAACAGCTGTAATCCTGTACTTAATATTATCCCCTGGTTGCAAAAAAAGATCTTCGGCATTCAGATAATAACCATACTCATCATCATTACCATGGACAAGCCCATCAACGACAGGTTCTTCATCGTTTATAATATATTCAATAACAACAGTGTCGATACCAATATTATCTGTAACTGCCACATTGAAAAAAATAGTATCGATAGTCTCCAGATAATACTTCGTATGTGTATAAGTTATCTCAGGCTTCACCGTATCTGTTCCTATATACGCAGAATAACGGGTTTGATCCGTGAAAGAAGGTAATCTGTAAGTTCTGGAGAAGCTATCCTCGACATAAAGGTAATATTCAAGCATTGAACCATAAGAGGGTATTGTTAGTGTTGTGGTGTAATTATCATCCGACTGATAAGATACAAGGAAAGTTGTATCAATATTTCGGGGATCATCAAAACCCTTAAAAGACCAAACAAGTCCCACACTGGAATGATCATAAAGGGTATCTGATTTAATTGTTGCAGATATAGTCACATCTGTAATATTTTCCTCTGTATCTTTAAGTTCATCATGAATGATTCTTGTATTTATCCATCCAAGATCACCGAGCATTGACATAGTAAAGGCACCTGGATCATGGATTGCCTCTGCCCTGTCTATTACAGGAGTCATTAACTGATCAATCTCAGGTGTTGTGGTCTCATCCAGATGAGAAACACTCGAACCCTCATCATATATTGAAGGAGCATATAGACGGGCACGTTCTCCGAGAGTATATGAGCTCAGAAGCGGACTGTTAAAAAAAAGGTCTTTACTCGTCAGCTGCATTTTAAGCTCAGGTGATGAATTATTGAACAACAATGTATCAGTAAGCTTCCTGCCGTCAACACTTTCAACGAAAGTATCATATATCACAGGTACAGAATAGAAACCATAGGAGGCAGTCCGTCGTTCTGATCTGAAACTATCAGCAAAACCCAGTCCATGAATCAGTTCATGAAGAACAACAGTAACCATGTCGTACATAGTATCCGGAGTTTTGCCGTCTGTACCGCAGTACCAGTTCGCCGAATTGTTAAATCTGACTTCAATATCCGGAGCGTCTTCACTATTAAAACTCTCTCCGGATATCTTTTCTCCGAGAGTTATGGGATAATATGCATAAGGATTCAGGGCATTAATTCCCCAACCGGCCAGATAAGATGTTGCTGATGAGTTTGCAAGAGTCTGTGATGATTCAAGATTTGCCCATATAGCATTAATAGTAATGTAAGTATCCTCAGGTAATAATGATTCCAGTATAGAAACAGCGTAATCAAAAGCTTCTTCCGCTACTTCAGGGAATCCATCATAGTGAACAGTGATAGATGAACTTTTTTTATATGTCGCATTTTTGAAAAACTGATGCGGAGGAGGTATGTACACCCTTTTGACTTTATTGCCAGCGT
>JAAYDB010000089.1 GCA_012729475.1 Bacteroidota bacterium | reverse complement strand
GACCTGCACGACCTGTTAGTCCTGTCTGCCCGGTAAGAATCCAAACAAATGAATAACTTAAAAAAATAAAGGGTGCCCTTTTGAAGCACCCCTGTTTGAGACCAATGAGTATTCAAGACAAGTATTACCTTGTAAAAAGAAGCTCCCTGTATTTTGGCAAAGGCCATATCTCGTCATCAACTATCAGTTCAAGCTTGTCAATATGACGCCTTATACTATTCAGGTAAGGTTTCACATTTTTCTCATAAGTAATAGCTTTCCTGTAGGCATCTTCAATTACATTTGCTTTTTTCCTTGCCTCAATCATATCACGTACAAGCTGCTGTATTTCATTGATATGATCAGCCAAAAGCCTTATGTTTTGTTTTCGCGGACATGAAAGCTTTTCATACTCTTCTTCACTGAACACATCTTTCAGACCTTTGACATTCTCTATCAGAGTAGTCATATATTTGATTGCTGTAGGCACAATATGATTTATTGCAAGATCGCCAAGGACACGGGCCTCTATCTGAACAATTTTGGTGAATTTATCATACTCAACATCAACACGGCTTCGCAGTTCTTTTTCGGTGAACACTCCGGTACTTGTCAGTACCTCTTTTGAAATATCGTTAAGATAGCACTTCAGAGAATCAGGAACACTTGAGATATTACACAGTTTTCTTTTTGCTGCCTCAGCATGCCATTCTGTTGAATAATTATCACCTTCAAACAATACTCTTTCCGAATCCAGTATATATTTTTTAAGTACCTGGAATATTGCTTCATCCTTGTTACGGCCTTTTTTAATTATCTGGTCGACTTCTGACTTGAATTTTGTAAGCTGATATGCTACAGCGGAGTTAAGAGCTATCATAGGCGCACTGCAGTTGGCTGATGATCCGACAGCCCTGAACTCAAACCTGTTACCTGTAAAAGCAAAAGGAGAAGTACGGTTGCGGTCAGTATTGTCCAGTAATATCTCCGGAATTTTTCCTATGCCCAGTTTAAGTTCAGTTTTCAGGGCAGGTGACATTTTCTTTTCTGTAACCTTACTTGCTATATCATCAAGCATACTCAACAGATAAGAACCGAGGAATACTGAAATAATTGCCGGAGGGGCTTCATGCCCTCCCAGTCGCCATGAATTGGATTCATTTATCACAGAAGCCCTGATAATATCGTTACTTTCATTCACTGCTTTAATCACATTGACTAGGAAAGTCAGAAACTGAAGATTGGTTTTAGGATTCTTGCCCGGAGACAAAAGGTTCACTCCCGTATTGGTAGATAATGACCAGTTGTTATGTTTACCGGAGCCGTTAATCCCGGCAAAAGGTTTTTCATGAAATAACACTCTGAACTTATGTTTCCGTGCTGTCCTCTTCATTATATCCATTAATAACTGGTTATGGTCGACAGCCAGGTTAACTTCCTCATGAATAGGAGCACACTCAAACTGGTTGGGAGCAACCTCGTTATGTCTTGTCTTAACAGGTATACCCAGCTTATGGGCAGTATACTCAAAGTCTTTAATAAAACACATAACCCTTTCCGGAATAGAACTGAAATAATGGTCGGCCAGCTGTTGGTCTTTGGATGCCTGATGTCCCATCAGAGTTCTTTCGGCAAGAACCAGGTCAGGACGGGCATAGTAGAGCGCTTCGTCTACAAGAAAATACTCCTGCTCGATACCCAGGGTAGCGAAAACCTTGGTCACATCCTTGTCGAAATACTGACAGACTGCCACTGCAGCTTTATCCAGGGCCGATAAAGCTTTTAACAAGGGCGCTTTATAATCGAGTGCTTCACCCGTATATGAAACAAATATAGTAGGAATACAAAGCGTAGTACCAACAATGAATACCGGTGATGATACGTCCCACGCAGTGTATCCTCTTGCTTCGAATGTATTTCTTATTCCACCGCTCGGAAAACTTGAAGCGTCGGGCTCCGACTGTACTAGAAATTCTCCGGAAAAATTCTCAACTATATGTCCTCTGTCACCAGTTTCGAGAAAAGAATCATGCTTCTCAGCTGTTCCGTCAGTCAGGGGGTGAAACCAGTGAGTAAAATGAGTAGCCCCTCTCTCTATAGCCCAAGCTTTTAAACCTATAGCAACCTGCTCGGCTTCCTGTCTGTTCAAAGATTTCCCTTCGTCAATCGCCTGCCTGACAACCCTGAATGCTTCCTTTGACAAATAGTGTTCCATTTTATGAAGGTTAAACACATCCTCTCCGAAATATTTTGAAATAACTTTCGAAGAGGTTTCAATTTTAACAGGTTCCCTGTTAAATACTTCCTGTAATGCACTAAATCTTAATTCTGCCATAATTCATTTTATTTTTGTCAAAAATATATATTTTTTCAATATACCCCCTTATTTTTTTACTTTTTTTATATTATTTATTGTTTTTTTACTCTTTGCCCCCCTGTTTTATATACATTGTTTCATTTTTATATGTATTTTTTCGATATACCCCCTCTTCCTTCATGCAGGTTGGTGAAATAATTGTTAATTTATAATTTTTCAAAGCTCATTCTCTGTAACAGTTTCAGATAAGTTTTTGAATGAATTTTGTTATATTTGTCGCCTGAATTTTAAAAAGTTATTATAATCGGATAATTTAAACCAGCATATTCATGTCAGCAATTCAATTTTTAAGGGAGAAGGCAGGAGGCTTTGTTGCAGTCATTATAGGTGTATCTCTTTTGCTGTTTGTTGTCAGCGATTTCTTCGGAAGTGGTACCGGACAGAGAAGACAGATGAAGGAGTACTACGACCTGGGAGAAATAGCCGGGGAATATGTCTCCTATCAGGATTTTGAAATGCAGGTTCAGAATATGGTGGAGATATATAAGCTTTCCGGAGCGCCTAATGTTGATGAATCAACATATGAGTCTATAAGAGAGCAGGTATGGCAACAGATGGTCAGAGAAAAAATTCTGGATAATAACTACGAAAAACTGGGTATTGGAGTTAGTACAGAAGAGGTTGATGACCTGGTTCTGGGAAATAACCCTCATCCCGTGGTTATGCAATTGTTCTCCGATCAGAATACAGGAGAATTCAATAAATCATTTCTGATCAATTTTCTTCAGCAGATAGATGTTGACGAGACTGCAAGAAAATACTGGTTGTTTTTTGAAGACCAGATAGTTGATGACAGGATGAGCACAAAATACAATAACCTTGTATCAAAAGGCCTGTATATAACATCAAAACAGACTGAATTTGAGGATTTGCTTAATAAAGCCTCTGTCGATTTTAGTTTCGTAATGAAAAACTATGCTTCTGTACCTGATTCTGCGGTGAAAATTCAAAGAAGTGAACTGGAGTCTTATTATTCAAAACATAAAAACAGTTACAAACGCTCTGCTCTGCGCGATATTGAATATGTCACATTTGACATACTTCCCTCCGAAAATGACAGAAGAGATGCAGAGGAATGGATAAATGGGATCAAAGAGGAGTTTGCGGAGTCACCTGATCCCGAACAGTTCATCAATCTGACTGCCGATACACGTCACAATGGATTTTATGTTCCTCTAAGCAGCTTATCGGAAAAACTGAAAGATTTTGTGAAATCCGAGGACAAAAACACTGTTTTTGGTCCTTATGAAGAAGACGGATCCTTTAAGATGGCAAGGCTTATTGATGCTGCAAACAGACCTGATTCAGTACGTGCCAGACATATTCTTATTTCCTCAGGTCAGTTAAGAACAACCGAAAATGCAAGACACATTGCTGACAGTCTTATTAATTTGCTCAAGAGTGGTGTGAGTTTTGAAGTTCTGGCCATGAGTAATTCCGATGATGCAGGTTCTGCACAGGTTGGAGGCGATCTCGGATGGTTCCCTGAAGGGATGATGGTTACTCCTTTCAACAATGCCTGCTTTTCAGCCAGAAAAGGAGAATATGTAACTGCTGAAACAACATACGGGGTACATATTATAGAAGTACTTAACAAATCGAAAGATGTAAGAAAATACAATATAGGTATTATAGACAGGAAAATCACTGCCAGTTCTGCTACCAATCAGACAGTGTACAGTGAAGCCAGTCAGTTTGCATCAAACAGCAGCACCTATGAACAGTTCAACTCATCAATTGCCTCTCTTAATATGGATAAAAGAGTCGCCAATGATGTAATGCCTTCACAAAAGACACTTCCCGGATTAGACAATCCGAGATCACTTGTAATATCACTCTTTTCCGCAAAAGAGGGGGATATTATTCTTGATGACAATGAACAGGCGGTTTTTGAAATTGGTGAAAAATATGTTGTTGCCTATTGCACCCGGGTTCAGGAAGAAGGATTAGCACCTCTGAAGGATGTCGAAAATGATGTCAGGTTTGCTGTTCTCAGGGAGAAAAAGGCTGATATCATTTCTGAACAGTTTAAAGAAATTAAAGGCTCCGGCAAATCACTGAATGACATAGCAAACGAAATGGGTCTGAACATCCAGGAGGCCACTCAGATCAGTTTCAGATCATATAGTGTACCTGGTGCCGGCATGGAACCGGCTCTTATCTCTGCAGCCACATCAACACCCCAGGGACAGCTCACCGGTCCTGTCAGCGGTAATAACGGAGTTTTCATGTTCCAGGTCAATTCGGTATCTGAAGCTCCTCCGGAAGACACTGAGATGCTTAGGGGAAGGCTCATGGCTACATACAGAATGAGAGGCACTTATGAAGCTTATGAAGCTCTTAGAGAATCAGCGAATATTATTGATAAAAGGTACAAGTTTTATTAATATTATCACTTTACCTGCACAAATCAACCCCCTGCCATCAAGGGGGTTTTT
>JAAYDB010000088.1 GCA_012729475.1 Bacteroidota bacterium | reverse complement strand
CCGGGTGAAGAATTGTCCAGTTACCTTCAAACTGATTTAAATAACCCCTGTTACGTAATACTGCCCAAACAGCTTCAATTGGCAGTTTTTCAAGTCTTTCAAGTAACTCATCCGATACTTTTGGTCTGCCGTCGGCAAATCGTTCTCCTTTCCATTGGGCTGTTATTGCTTTAATATATTCGGGTGAGGATCCTACATTCTGAGAAAAAGATGTTAAATACAAGAAGATTATGCTAAAAAGCAGAAGGATTTTTTTCTTCATAACAATTCGTAATATTAGTTAAGAAAATATTAATTACCTGCAGAGGTGCCTTTTTGATTAATTGGCTGTCAAATAAAAAAGTAAGGAGTCAGAATTAACTAACTCCTTACAGATAAATTATCTAACAAAACAATACATACTTAAAAATGATGCATGTTTTATTCATTTTTAGGGTAATAATTCGACATCCCAGAAAACTCTGTTTCTCAGATCATCCCTACCGCCTTCAAGAGCTGCAACGGCAGCCTGGTAATTACTTTTATTATTTGATAATTCAGCATCGGGATAAGTGTATCTGTGAACAAATCCATCACCACCATATTCCAGCAGCTGGTCGTCCCATTCATTTCTGTTCAAAGCAGGATAGCCGCTTCTTCTGAAATTAGACCAGGCTTCTGCTCCGTTTCTAAGACAAACAACCCAATACTGGGTATTAATCAGATCAAGAGCGTTAGCAGCATTGTATGCTACATTGGCCTGTGCAATATATGCGTCTTGTTCAGCTCCGGAGATGGGGGCATAACTGGATCCGGTTTCAGATATGTATAATGCCATAACATCCATATCTGCTCTTATTGCATCTTCATAATATTGCTGAGCAGCTGTTTCTCCGCCAGGTATCCAGCCTCTGTGAGCTGCTTCTGCGAGAAGAAGAGAAGTTTGGGCGTATGTAAGGTAGAAAGATGGGGCAAGAAGTGATGCCATTACATTGACATTCATCTGTGAATAGTCATAGCCTTGTTCTTTAACACCTCTATAGGGAGAATCAGGAAGTGCTGTTCTCACAACACCGACGGGTACACCAAACTGATCTTCCAGATCAACGCCTGGAACAGCAGTGCCCAGGGGATCCCCCGGGTCATCGAACATGGCGATCATATACTTGCTTCTTGGGTCATTGGTATTTTTCAGATGATCTACAAAAGGTTCAGCTGCATAATAGAATTTTGGTTGGTTATTAACCAGCCCATTGTTAGAGCCATTTGTATACTTTGTGCCATCATAAACCACGAATGCATTATCTTCATTGGATGTCATAACGCCTCCGTCAAAAGCTTCAGCAACAATTGATTTAGCTTTAGTCGGATCAAGTTTTGAGTAGCGCATACCCAGTCTCAGTAACACAGAATTACCAAGTTTTTTCCATTTGGCTACCTGTGTTGCTGCATCGTTGGAAGGATAATATGCATTAGCACCGAAGAAAAGGTCATCAGCCACGAAATCGCCTGAAGGATTAAGGTTATCCAATGCTTCAGTGATCTCGTTATAGAGATCTTCATAAATCGCTTCATCATTGTCATAGGAAGGATAAAAATATTCCTCACCCATTATAGCGGCCAGACCTACATTGAAGTATGGCACATTAGAGTAAGTATCTACCATTATCATCATAGCCTGGGCTTTCCATATACGAGTCATGCTCTGCAGGTTAACCTTGTCAGTGGTTCCTTCCAGGAGATGTAAAATATGGACGAAATTTTTGATAGAGCCGGAATAACTACCCCAGCATCCATTCTGGAAGTTGTCTACGTTCTCATTAAAATTGACGAATAAGGTAGCTCCGTCATTAAATGGATTGACAAATTGCTGAACTATGGTATGTTCACCTTCCCATCCGCCAAGGTAGGTTCGTTGTGCCCCGGCAAATAAAAGCCCTGGTTCAATTTCATTGATAGCAAAGGGATCTGTGTTTACTTCCACAAAATCCTTATCGCATCCTCCAATAAGGAGCAGGGCTGCAAAAATAAATATAACTTGCTTTATCTTTTTCATGATCTTAGAATTTTGCATTTATACTAAACATATAATTTCTGGTTGTTGGTAATGCAGAATTTTCATAACCAGCCCTCATGTCTCCTGAAGACTGCAGAGCTTCAGGGTCAAGGTTAGGAATATCCTTATAGAGAGTATACACATTTCTGACAGAACCTGTCAGTGTTAATCCCTTGATGAAACCCAGGAAGCTGGATCCTCTCATTAAACTGGTAAGATCATAAGATAGTGAGATATTTCTTAACTTAACAAAGTCTGATTTGAATGTGAAAGGATCTCCGATCTGAAGATTCCGGTAATCTCCGTAAAAACCCTGCAGGTCGGTAACCACAGAGGTATTGGGTTCTCCCGTTGACTGATAAACGCCTGGGAATGTTAGTCCTGCTTCTCCTTCTCTTCTTCCTTCAAGAGAAAGCATGGAAAGACCCTGTCTAGTCGCATTTAACAATGTGGCTGACAATACGGTACCTCCAAACTTGTAGTCAAAAAATACTCCGAGGGTAAGATTCTTGTATGAAAAGGTATTATTCCATCCACCGGTGTGTTTTGGAAGCGAACTTCCAACAGGTATATAATCGTTAGATGCCAGCAATCTGCCATTATCTCTGAGAAGAATGTCACCGTCATCATTTCTCAGATATGTTCTTGTATAGAGCATATTCATAGGCATTCCCACTGTGTAATGTAATTCTCCAAGGAATTCCATCCCCGTTGTATTAAAGGCAATTACCAACATGTCATCAATAGGTGTACCGTCAGGATCTACACCAACAGACAATACTTCTGTTTTAAGGAAAGAGTGGTTTACAGAACTAGTCCATCTGAAGTTATTGGTTTCGACAGGCGTAAACTGTACCATAAGTTCGATACCCTGATTCTTCAATGAGCCAAGGTTTTTCTTGGAAGTACTGTATCCGGAAGCAGTAGAAAGCATAACATTTAATATCTGATCAGTTGTAACCTTGTCAAAGGCTGCTAAATCAATGTGTAATCTGTTGCTAAACATTCTTAATTCCAGTCCGATTTCTTTTTCAGTCACTGTAAATGGCTGCAGATTGGGATTAGGTGCACCGGAGCCGGAAATACTGGCCAATGTCTGGCCATTGAACTGATCGGCGTTGATACCGTATTTAAGATAACCTTCATAGGTATTTACCCCATTGGCACTTCCCACCTGGGCCCATGATCCTCTAAGTTTTCCGTAGTCAAGCCAGTCAAGGTCTTCAAGGAATTCTGAGAAAAGAACACTACCTGACACAGAAGAATAAAACTTGGAGTTGCTGTTCGGGTTTAAGACGGAGAACCAGTCTTCTCTACCGGTAAAGTTTAAAAAGAAGGTAGAGTTCCATCCTAATTCAGCCATACCGTAAAGTGAATTAACCCGGCTCTGGCTAAAACCAAATCCCTGACTTTTATCAACACCGTTTGCGATTGAGTAAAGGTCCCTCACAGTGAAATGTGATGAATTTACGTAGAAATTATGATTTTTTATCCTGAAGGTATTTCCTCCGAAACTAGCATCAACAGATAACCTGCCAAAATCTCTGTTTGCACCGATAAGGAAATCTGAATTTATGTTAGTGCCCATGTTTTCCGAAACATTGTAAGCACCTTTCCATGTTCCGTCAGTGTGCATTGGCTGGCTGGTTCCTATACCACCCGGTACTTTGGATTCGGTAAAGCTGAGAGAATAATCGTAGTTGAATCTTCCCTGGGCATAGAGCCAGTCAGTAATATCATAACGCAAGGTAGCAGTTCCCAGTAAGATATCTCTGTTTCGGATATAACTCTGGCCTACCTGATGGGCATAGTAAGGATTGTTGATTGTCGTCCATCCGGCAACCGGCCATTCAGTTCCTGTTGCAGGATTGATGGCAGATTTTTCGATTATGTCCAGAGGGATAGACTGAGAAACCCTTGTAAGGAAGTTCATCGAACCTTCACCCTGTGTTCCGATTTGTGGTGGATTAATATAACTCTCATTTGTATAGTTGACATTAACAGAGAAATTAACTTTTTCAGTAATGTCATAAGTAACACCTAAGTTAGCTATGTTCCTTTTATACTCATTTGTAGGTTCAATGCCTTTGGTATCTGTTCTGGCAAATGATGCCCTGAAGCTCCCGTGTTCATTACCTCCGGAAAAAGCGAGGGTGTTAGCGAACACAGAACCAGTATTAAAATACTGTTTAAGCCTGTTCGGTTGAAATTCGTAAGGTATCAAATCCCCATTAAAAGCAGGGACAAGTGAGCCGTCGTATTTTGCACCCCAGCCAAACTGGCCGTTAGAAGTTGCATCGGCAGCGCTAATAGGTTTTTGTCCATTTACACCCAAGCCATATACATCCTGGAATTCAAAGTAATCCAGGACCTCCTGTAAAGTAAGGCTTGAAGAATATTCAACGCCGATACCCTGGTTTTTTGCACCTGATTTTGTGGTGATGATGATAGCACCGTTAGCTGCACGGGAACCATAAATAGCCGCAGCTGTGGCACCTTTCAATACGGTCATGCTTTCGATATCATCGGGGTTAAGGCTGTTCATATTATCCCCAAGGTCACGGGATGCACCGTAGCCATCTGCACTGTTTGCGCCCTGGTCCATTGGAAGGCCGTTTATAACAAGCAATGGAGAATTATTTGCACCGGCGAAGGCTACCTGGCCACGCAGACGTATTTGCGTACTGGCACCGGCACCGGCAGCAGGTGGTGTAATATTAAGGCCTGACACCTTACCCTCAAGTGATTCCATCATATTGACAGCTTTATTTGTCAGCATTTCTTCAGTATCAATAGTTGATACTGAATAGCCAAGTTTTTTGGATTCCCGTTTGATACCAAGGGCTGTAACCACAACTTCATCCATCTGGAGGAGGGCTTCATCCATCCGGATATTTATAGCGCTCTGTGAGCCTACAGTTACGGATTGTGGTGTAAAGCCGATAAATGAAAAATTCAGCACGGCTTGATTGTTTGGTACCTGAATGGTATACCTCCCTTCTGCATCGGTAAGTTGACCGATAGTAGTTCCCTGGACCAGAACAGTTACCCCGGGTAAGGGAGAACCATCATCAGCCCTGGTTACCGTACCGGTGACTGTCCTCTGAGCGAAGGCAACCTGCACTCCTGCAAAGAGCAGAAGTACAAAAAGAATTGTTACTTTTCTCATAGTTTAAAGGTTTAGTTTAACAAGGATTGTGTTTAATTAATAATTATTCAAAATTTAAATAATATAGATATTTGTACTTTGGTTCATTACGCAATATAACGGCCAAAATATGAAATAACATGTAAGAATCAAAAAATATTTTTGTGCGATAAATTATCTGATGACTCTTGCACTTCCACCTTTCATTACTCTTTCGGCTTCGGCTCTGGTTGCCCAGTTCCAGTCGCCCATAAAGCCATGACAAAGAGCAGAATAAGCTGCAGAGAATTCTATAGCTTCCTGAGGATCTCTGCCTTCAAGCATACTTGATATAAGAGCAGATGCAAAACTGTCGCCTCCGCCTGTCCGGTCAAGGATCTCAAGGTTTTCATATTTTCTTGAGGCATGAAATTTGCCCTTATACAACATTACAGTCTGCCAGTCATTCAGCAGAGCTGTTTTTACATGTCTCAGAGTGGTGCCAACTACCTGCACATTGGGGTACATATCGACCACTTTTTTTGCTACCGATTTGTAATTCTCGGGGTCGAGGTCGGAATAAGCTTCTGTTCCACCTTCCGCTTTTATGCCAAGCATCTTTTCGAAATCTTCCTCATTACCTATTATTACATCAATATAAGGCATTACATCCTTCATCACTTTTTTAGCTTTTTCAGAACTCCATAAGGTGGATCTGAAATTAAGATCGAAACTTGTTGTGACACCCAGTTTCTTGGCAATTTTCAGTGATGTAACTGCCTCTCTGGCGGCATTGTCGGAGATAGCTGTAGTTATTCCGGTTGTATGGAACCACCTGGTTTGAGAGAGAGTTTTCTCCCAGTCTATGTCACCGGGTTCGATAAGGCTGATAGCTGAATGAGCCCTGTCGTACATCTGTTTGCTTGCCCTGGGACCAATTCCTACTTCAAGATAGCATAAGCCGTTTCTTACCGTTCCTTTCCCATCGTAAGGCAGGAGAATAACTCCCGACATATCAACGCCATGTTCGCGGCCTTTGTTGACAATGTACTGACCCGACCACATATCCACAAGCTTGGATACCCAGGCGGTCTTCAGGCCAAGCCTTGAGACATTGACACTCACATTAAGTTCTGCTGCAGCTATGGCAATAAGTAGCTGGCTTGATTGTTCAAGCCGTGCATGGTCAGGTGCTGTAAATCTTACCATGGCTTCGCCAAAGCCTATCAAATCGAATTTTTTATCGTTACTCATAATTTATTATTTTACTGGATATTCAAACCTTTTCTGTTAAATATTGATCTTGGCTTTCTTCCTTCAAGGAAGTCAACTATACCTGAAGCTGCTTCACAAGCTACTCTTACAGTACATTCAGATGTAAGAGCTGCACTGTGTGGACTGACAATTGTTTTGTCATTCTGCAGGAAAGCTTCTCCGTCAACAGGAGGTTCATTTGCCAGTACGTCGAAAGCAGCTCCCTTAAGTCTGTCTTCTTCAAGCATTTTAATTACATATGCTTCATCGACTATATTGCCTCTCGCTGTATTAATAATATAAGCAGAAGGTTTCATTAAGGAAAGGAGTTTTTCACCAATATGATGTTTCGTTTCCGGAGTCATAGGTACATGTACAGTAAGTACATCGGCTTCTTTGTAAACCTGTTCTTCAGAGTCGTATCTTACAACACCAGGAGCAACAACAGATTCATCAATAAACGGGTCATAAATAATGACTTTCATATTAAATGCAGCCATGCATCTTTTTGCAACCTGTTTTCCTATACGGCCATATCCTATAATTCCCAGGGTTTTTTGGTCAAGATCAACAGGGAGGTACAATCTCCTGGCTGTCTTGAATTTACCGTCTCTGGTCTCTTTATCAAGGAACAGAAGATGTTTTGAAACAGCACCAATAAGAGCAACAGTGTGTTCGGCAACAGTTCCGGTATTGGCATCAGGAGTATGTAATACCATTATGCCTCTCTGTGTTGCAGCTTCTACATCAACATTGTCAACTCCTGTCCCTGTACGGCTTATAACCTTTAAATCAGGAGCCATGTCCATCAGTTCAGGTGTAAATTTTATTGTTGTATCCAGCATGACAGCTGTTACATCTTTTACCAGTTTCTTGAATTCCTCAAGATCACCGGAGGGCATATAGACAACTTCTCCGGCCTTTTTTAAAATATTGAGAGCATCGGAGCTCACTTTTTCGTTAACCAGTATTTTTTTCATATGTAAATATTTTTTTTAAAGGAAGAAAATAGTATTTATTTCTTTCACTTTATATTCATTAAGATATTTAAAAAAAAGATAAGGGCGGATAGTAATTCTATATCATTCCTTCTTTCTGAAAATAATCTTTTATCTTCTTTTTAAGATCTTCTGTCAAAGGCAGAAGAGGGAGTCTAGGATCGCCACCGTTAAGGCCTGCAAGATCCATTCCGTACTTAACTGCTGCCACACCACCGCTTCCGGAGACAGTCTTGTTCAGCTGAAGTATCTTTTCATTCAGTTTGAAGGCTTCTTCATACTTCTTATTAATAGTAAGAGTATATAATTCATCTGTAATATCAGGAAAAATATTGGCCAGTGAAACGACTCCACCCGGGGCTCCCATGAGCAGTCCGTTCATAAAGAAATTGGCAGAACCGGGCATTACATTGAATTTGTCTCTTACAGCAAACAGGAAATTCTCTATATTCCCTGTAGAAGAGTCTTTTATTCCAACAATGTTGGGATGTTGAGCCAGTTCTTTCACAAGGTTTACTGACAGTGTAGTACCACCGCAGAACTGTGGGGCATTGTAAACAAGACAGGGAGTGCTTAGACTGCCTGCTACATCAGTAAAATACCTTAGAAGAACAGGATCTGTCATCTGTTTTTTAAAATAGGATGGAGGAAGAAGAGTAATATAATCAGCCCCAAGGTCCTGGGCAATTTTTGCAAATTCAATTGTTTCCTTGGTTGACTCGAAAATACAACCGGCCATAACTGTCTGATCAGCCCCCTTATTCTTTACAATTGTTTCAAGGACTTTTACTTTTTCCTCGTTGGTGAGACTTTTATTTTCACCGTTAGAGCCAAGAGCAAGATATCCTTTTAGTCTCGAATTGGCATAAAACTCCATGTTTCCCCGGAGTTTATCATATGCAACCTCTCCTTTACTATCGAAAGGAGTTGTTATAGGTGCAAAAACTCCCATTAAATTTTTGTCCATTGGTTTATATTTTAATTAATAATAAGATTTCAATACTATATTATTTTTCTCCATTGGCAGCATTCATGAATCTCCTCTGATAAGACACAACCAGCGGGCAGGTAGTGAATTTTGCAAGGTATTGAGGTTCTGCTGTAATTACCACTCTGTCTGTCATATCAGCAAATTCAGGCTCTGCCAGAAGCTTATCAATCTCAGGGTAATTATCTTCTCCTTCCATGCTACAGATTATCAGACGAGTATCTTCAAGGTGGGAGTTTCTGAGTACTCTAAGCGAATGTCTGACACTGTCAAGTTCGTCACTGCCTTCAGGATTTGCCCAGTTCCTGTATTTCACAATTCTGTCACCCATCTCTTTTATTTGTTTGAGATCCATGCCGGAAGCAGAAGGTGGAAGATAATCTTTTTCGATGAAGAAAGTTCTCAGTTCTTCAAGGACTTTGCAATCACTTGTGATACTGAAACTGTTAAGGTAGTTGTTGATAGTCCTTGTAGCATGGCCACGATGACGGACGAAAGCATTGATGAAATATGGTCTGGCCTGAAGGGCAAGAGCTGTCTGGTAGGGCTCAAACATCAGGGTGAAATTAATTCTGTATCCATGTTCGTGCAATAACAAAGCAAGATTATGTCCCCGCATCTTGTCTTTTGTCAGTCCGGCATCATAAGCCCTCTGGAATTTTTTATCCCCTTCCAGCAGCTCTTTTACATTTTCTGCGTTTACCGGACCGGTATGAGGTACTTTTATTACTACACGGTATTTTGAAAGCATTTCCCTGAATTTTTCCGCTTCTTCAAGGATCTCGTTTATGGAATCAGAAAACGGATTATTCAATTCAACAGAGATGTCGCAGCCAGGTCCCAGGACGTTTCCCAGTTCCTGCATTACTTCATCCCGTGTTTTGAATTTTTTACCAACATTGGCTTTTGGGTTATTAATAAAAAGGTCATAAATAATTCCGGGATTACAGGTGAGATTGGCCAGGATATTCTTAACCGGTTCTACTTCATAGGGATTAGCGCTGTCAGCCGAGAATAAGACCCTTGTAGGTCTTTTGATACCGTTTTTATCATATGCAATATTCCGTACAAGATCAACACGAAGGACATTCCTTTCACTTAATGTGTATTGAATCTTGAAGCCTGGAGGTGTCTGTCCTGCCGGAACTTTAAAGTAATCAATAACTTCGCGGAAATTTTTTGTGACTCCCACATATTTTACGGCATCTTTAAAAAAACTATACTCCCTGGATGTCAGAGGAGTATTCAGTACTCTTTCAACATAATCACGGTCATCATTGATGATGGTAGCAAAATTCCCGTCTGTGTTTTGCGAGGAAACAAGTGTTTGGAGAGAAATATTAATGTTGTTCACAGTTTAAAGGTTAATGATTAATAAAAATAAAAAAAATGAAGTACAATACTAAAAATAAGTATAGATGTTAAGAACCAATACTATCCTTGCAAGGATAGTATTGGTTGAAATTATATTTCCTGAATAATAACCGCTTATTTACTGAGCCGGCCTTCTTGGGGTTGATCCGAATTGAGAAGGAAGAGCGAGTGGGTCTTTCCATTCCAGCTGGTAGTCGGCATTGGAAGCTAGTTTGTATTTTTTAATATGGTTGTCGGGGTTTTCGCTTCCGATAATATCTATTTTATTATAATCGATATTTCCATAACCGGTAGCGGCAAGATAATTCAGATAACCAATGTCTTCAAGAGGTATATCCATCAACTTACAGCACATACTGTCGACAGCCACTGCATCTTCTCCAGCAAGGGCTATCCTGTGATCTACCGGTGTTCCGCTAATAGGTCCATCACCTTCCATTCCTTCAACACCGTCGATGATAGTGAAGTCGGGACGAACAGCCTGTGTTACGAGTGAGATATTATAATGTAACCAGCGCGGTCCTCCGGAATGCATATTACGTTTAAAGCTTGCGGGTCTTCCTCCGTTAACAGCCGGCAGAAATGCCGGAGCTCCCATTGCAAGATTCTTTACACCTCCTGTCATTATAACAGTATTGTGTGTTTTAAGACGGGAAAGCGAAATGACGTAGTTGTCAGGATCTGCCAGTTCATTAATGAGTTGTATCTCATCCATGTGGAGGTTTCTGTCGAGAATGTAAAAAGGTTTTCCCTTGGCTCCGTTAAAATCAACAAATTTACAATTATACTTATTCTCAAGATCGAGATATCCGTAATTCGCGAATCCATCAGAAGAGTTAAAAGATGAACTGGATTCTCCGATTAAAATCTGTCCTTTATAAATAGGTTTAAGATACTCAAGTAGAGCTTCAAGAGATTCAACGTGAGCAGCGCAAAGAGGAACATTTGTAACAACCATGTTTGGTTTTATAACCAGTCTTTTGCCTTTAAGGCCTGCACGAATTTCCTTGTCAAACGGTTTAATGACTTCAAACAACATATGTTTCCGGTCTGTTCCAGTTGTAAAAGCAACACTGCTGTTTCCGCTGGTAACCAATGGTTTCATCTTCTTTGGTTTCATTTCGGTAGCAGCTTCTGCTGCTGTAATATCAGAGAATCCTCCTGCAAGCATGGCTGCTGAACTCAGACCGAGCATCTTCAGAGCGCTTCTCCTTCCAATAACTAATTCTTTTTCTTTTGGTTTCATACAAGTATGGTTTAATTTTCTCTAGTTCAAATCAAGACCACTTAAAATCGTACCGGGTCTCCGGTTTAAAAATAGTGATTTTTTTTCAATAAGTTTAAAAACCGTGACCCGGCATGGATTTTTAAGTATTTTTAACAATAACGATACCTGGTACTTTAAATTAGTCCGTAGGGTTCAGCCAGATCTTTGTGAGGTTTAAATTTGAAGAGATTATCGTCAACATTTGCACCAATAACATTGATCTTACTGAAATCACCCTGTCCCATTCCTGCTTCATACATTGAAGAGAGATAAAGGACTTCATTGGGGTCGAAGCCCATAATCTTAGTACCCAGAAAATCAAGAGCCACAGGGTCGAGACTTGCGAGTGCCATTCTTGTATCTACAGGAGTTCCATCAATAGGGCCGTCACCTTCCATCGATTCCCAGGCATCCACAACAGCCAGGTCGGGGAAGGTGTGCTGTGCCATCCGGAACAGGTTATAATGCAGAACCATGTCTTTTTCAAGGACCAGTTTAAAATCAGGATCTGCGAAATTCAGAGTAGAAAGATCCCAGCTATGCATAAGGAATTTATCATTTTGAGTAGCATAGTCATTTTTAGGAGCTCCCATCAGTATGTTTTTCAGCGACAGAGTAACCAGCACGCAGTTGTGTGTTTTCATTTTACCTGCTGATATAAGATATTGATCCCTGTCGAGATAGTTTTGAATAACACGGATGGGTTGCGGTTTGTTTCCACTGGTATTGAAGATAGTAAGAGTCTGATGTGGTTCAAGGTTGAGGTCAACCAGTTTAACTCCATACTCATCAACAAGAGGCATGTAGCCGTAATCTTCAAATCCTTTCATTGTACCTTCTCCTTCTATTCCGCTTCCCTGAGCTCCGGATACTGTAGCTTCACCAATCTCTATTGTTCCCTTGAAACGTGGTTTGAGGAAATCGAGTATTCCGCGTACAGATTCCACATTGGTTGCAACGAGAGGATTAGTGACAACAACGAAGTTAACTTTGATAAGAGCACGTTTTTTGCCTTCCAGTGAAGCCATTATCTCATCTTCAATATTCATGAGGGCATTATATGTATTATCACGTGGATCATTACCCTTTATCAGACTTACATTTGAAGGTGATGTCACTTTTTCCCAGGTAGCTTTTTTGCCATGACCTGTATAGGCCGGTACATCAGGGTCAGATTTTTTTAAACCCGCAGGAGAGGATGTGCAACCTGCCAGACCGTAAGCAACTGCTCCCATAGAAAGTGTTTTCAGAACATGACGACGATTCATAAGGATCTTATTGTCTTTTCCCATAAATTAAATAATGTTGAATGAAAATTCAATGCAATTAATTTATTACCGGACTGTGTAAACCGGCATGATTTAAAAAAATGCTTATCTCCTGTTAAAATTTGTCTCTTCCCGTTCTTTAATATAAGCCTTAATGAATTCAGGAGAGGGGGCTTCATCCGGATCTTCGAAAAACTTTGTCATGCTATTTGTATTATCCTTGAGCCACTGGGTGAATTCGGCATGCATTTCAGGTGTATATGCTCCGTCGGCCTGCTGTGCAGTGAAACGGCCTTCTCTTACCCCCATGTGAGCCCACACATCCTGCATCCTTGTTCTTTCTGATATTTCAATTACTCTCAACGCAAGTTGGGGAGGAATAAAACAGATACCTTCATTTGTAGCAAGAACTACATCACCAGGCATAACCGTTACATAACCTACCTGTATAGGGCAGTTAACTCCGATACAGAGGTTGGAGCTGTTTGCCTGAGGACGGAAGTCGCGGACAAAGAGATTAAAGTTTTCATCAACGTCAAGATTGCCGAACATATCGCGCACTGTTCCTCTTATGACGGCACCATTGCCTGTTTTTGTCCATATAGTTGTTCCCAGGTTATCTCCAACATGTGAAGCGTCAAGTATGCCTTCTGCTACGTTGGCAACATATACGTCACCTTCCTGTAACTGGTCTATTCCCCAGGTGTATTGTCCTCTGCTCCTTCCATCCTTATTTCCCTGCTGCTGGATAAGACCATTGAGGTCAGGACGGTAAGGCATGAAATGCATAGTTGATGCCCGCCCGCATACAACAATCCCTTCTCTTAGCTGTTTCCAGTCACCAACATACTGATTGGTGTAAGCCGGCATTCTGTATTCGCCGAAACTGACAGGGCCCTGGTTTGTCTCATCCCTCATGCTGTTAAGATTCTGCCAGGCTTCAGTTACGGATACATGCCTCATCCTTCTGAGTGTTTCATCCGGAACTTTCGGACGTCCATCAGGAAAACGTTCACCTGTCCACATTGATGTGTAATATTCCATTTCCTCTTTTGTAAGAGAGGTAGGCTGGGCTGTTGCCTGAATAATAAATCCTGCCAGAAATAAAACCAGGCAGCTTGCAATTTTAAAATTACTGGTTCTCATGTTGTTGCCTCCAAAATTGATTTAATTAATATATTAATAACTGTTGTATACAAAACAAATTGAATCCTGTTTTAATAAATAAAAAGTGAAAAATAAGCAAATAAAGCCGTTTTTATTTATTATAAGGTAATGCAGATAGTTTTTATCTTCAGGACACTGTTAATTTAAAATTGGTCTAAATATAAAAACTGAAGTATAATAAAATAATTTATTAGTTTAGCACAAAATATTGATAATTTAAGGTAAAATTGTCTGCCTTAACGGAGTAGATTAAACCAAGTAATAATTAATAACATAACAATGAAACTGAAACACATGTTTATAGCTCTTTTGGCTGCCTCTTTTCTGCTTTCATCATTTTATATTTCTGATGATAAAGGGAAAAGTGATGTTCAGCAGCAAAAAAGAGAAGTTGTGCCGCTGGCTGACAGAATAGGGCACTATGACAAATCAAAAGCATTTGCAGGCACGAATGTTCATGACGGGACAGGAACCCTGTATATGCAGACACTATTAAACAGGGATGCTGTTAAGAATCTTAATTTCATGCACAAAGGACCTTTGATGCCTAAAAGTTCTATTGGACATCATTTTCATTTTGATTCCGATGAAATGTTCCTGATCCTTGATGGTGATTGTGAGTTCACTATTAACGGACTGACAGCAGCAGTTCCTGGTCCTGTAGGGGTCCCGTGTCGTTCAGGGAACTCTCATGCTGTTTATAATCCATCTGCTGATAAAGAAGCTGACTGGGTCAACTTCAACGTGCGTGTATCGGATTCCCGACCTGGTTCTTTTGCTCCCAGGGGTTCTTATAATTATTCGACTGATCCTACAGGAACATTTAATCTGGGTGACGACCGTTCTTCCGTATCCCTTGAAAAAAAGCCTACCTTTCTGCATACAGGCAGTTTCACAAAAGATCAGTTAAGACCCTATGCAAACATGACCGGAGGGAAAGACACTGTATTTTACAGAAGGGCATTGGGTCCTTCAGCTTTTATTTCAAACTGGGCTTTTGTTGATCATCTGTTTATTCCTCCTGATGCATCAGTGGGAAAACATTACCATGAGGGTGTCGATGAGGTGTACTTTGTTATAAAGGGAAAAGGTGCCATTCACGTTAATGATGAAATGGCAGAAGTAGTATACGGTGATGCTATACCTGTTCTTGCAGGAGAAGTTCACTATCTTGAGAATAACTCAGATGAGCCCTTTGAGATGATAGTCTATGGTATTGCTCATGTAAAAGGGCAACTGGATGTCACAGCAGTGAAATAATAATCAGTCATTATATTTTTTATACACACTTAAACTATTAACCAATGATAAAATTACAGATGTTCTTCAATGTTAGTGAAGTGAAGAGCACAGATTTTGAGCGCATGTATGCCAATGTATATGTGCCTGCCATGAGAAAACAACAGGGATATATTGGATCAGAATTATTGAGATTGTTTCCTGAAGATGTTGCAGCTGAGATATCCGCTGCCCCCAGTGAGTATAAGTACCAGATGGAAATAACCTTTGAGTCAGAAGCTGCACGTCGCAAGTGGGTTGCCAGCAGGGAGCATGTTGAAGATGCGTGGCCGGCAGCTGAAGCACTCGCCGATAGCTATGAATGGAGAGGCTATGATCTGGCAGGATTGGATCAGGCTGTACCTTACAAATCACAATTTGGAGTGATCAATGCCGAGCAGATGATCAATATAAATAAATCTTCAGAACCGGTAAAACTCGATTTATGGAATTCCAGGTTAATGAGAAGACTTATTTCTCCTGATGCAAAACTGGAATGTCTGGCAAAAGGTTTTCAGTTCCTTGAAGGCCCGGTATGGGATAATAGCAAAGGTTGTCTATTCTTTTCCGATGTTCCGGGTAATACCATGTACAGGTATACACTCGACGGAAGGGTGAGTGTATACAGAAAACCCAGCAACAATTCAAATGGCAATATACTGGATAAAGAGGGCAGACTTGTTACATGTGAACATCATACCCGCCGTATCACACGTGAGATAGGAGATGATCTTGAAGTTGTTGCATCAACATATAAGGGTAAGAAATTAAATTCACCCAATGATGTAATAATGGCAAGTGATGGTTCTCTGTTTTTTGCCGACCCTGCTTATGGCTTGCAGCCCGGACTTGGAGGACCAGCTAAGGCAGAACTTGATTTCAAAGGAGTTTACCGTATACCGCCCGAAGGAGGAGAACCTGTTCTTATTGCTGATGATTTCGATGCCCCCAATGGGATTGTGTTGTCTCCCGATGAGAAGAAACTCTTTGTTGTTGACAGTGGTAAAAAACATATTCGTGTTTTCGATGTAGCCCCGGGCTGGAAAATAACAGGCGGGAAAGTTTTTATTGATGTGAAGGATGAAGGTAATGAGATACCCGATGGAATGAAAATAGATGTTGATGGTAATATTTTCTGTACAGGGCCTAAAGGTATCTGGGTTATCAACAACAGAGCCAGACTGCTTGGAAGGATTCAGTTACCTGAAGTAGCTGCCAATCTTAACTGGGGTGGACCTGGCCGTGATCTTCTTTACATAACAGCCAGTACAGGGTTATACAGGTTAAGCACTCTGACGAGAGGATAATTCCTGAATAGTATTATTTTCAGGAGTATTGATACAAAAAAAGAAGCCGTCTCATAACTTAATTGAGACGGCTTTACAACTTGGCTGAAGATTTCTTTTAATACCCCTTTAAGCCTGTCACTGCGAAAGCGATTAATCGTGTTATGATATCAGGATAACTCATTGCGCTGAGCTGCATAAAATGTATATTCTGCTTTGCGCCTGTTCTATTTTCCTGCTGGAGTATTGGTTAGAAAGATAACCATATACCAGAAGCTTAAGCAGTAAACGGGGATGATAACTTGAACACCCTACTCCCTTATACTTCTTTGTTAATGTATCAATATCAAGACTATCAATGACTTGATTGACCACTCTAACCGGATGTTTCGGACCTATCATCTCTTCCAGCGAATGTGGAAGAAGTAACATTTTGTTGGGACTGTAATCTTTAAAGACTACCTTTGTTCTACTTTTAGTTTGCATACCTCAAGTTACACAATTTGAGGCTTTTGGAGAGGAAGTGTCCCCTTCTTTTCAATACTTTACATCAATTATTAACAATAATTTAGAGCGAAAGGTGCGGTGGCAAACCGGAAATGGCGCGAACTTCAGCCTTTTTTGGGAGCGTGACGCCAAAGGCCTTTTGCCAAAAAAGGCTGAAGTTATCATTTCCGGCGCCCTTTTTCTTTGGTTCGTTTCTTTTTGGACGAACAAAAAGAAATGAACATATAAAAAAAAGAGGGTGCCCTTTTTGAGACACCCTCTTTTTTGTTTGTATCCGGAGACTTCCTAGGAAGTCTTTTTCTCTTTAACGGGCTTTTCTCTTGGTTCTTTCTGACTCCAGAAGCTTGCAAGCGATGAACCTGCAATATTCATCCAGGTACCGAAGATAAGCGGGGCAAGAGCAGCCGCTGTACTTTTCAGTACATCATAGGCAAGTCCTACTGCAAGACCTGAATTCTTAAGTCCCACCTCAATTGTCAGAGCTCTGGTATCAGCATCACTCAGGCGCAAGGCCTTGGAAGTACCAAATCCCAGCATAAAGCCGATAATATTATGAGCAATTGTTGCGAGGAAAAGAGCAGGGCCTATTGCCAGCAGTGTTGCTTTGTTATGTGCAGCAACAACAACAATATATAACATGATAGCTGTAAGGGATAATTTAGGAAGAACTAATTCCATCCAGTCTTCCGGGCCATTTGTCCGTCGCATCACAATAATTGTAACTGAAAGTATTGATACTGCCCATGCTACAAGGATAAGACCTGTCTGCAGTGATTTGACAACTTCAGCAAAGGGAACGAAGATAAGAGCAATACCTGTAATAAAAGATATAACGGCAAGAAGGATCATATTTGGATCTTTCTTTGTCCATGCCATATTACCGTAAAGAATCTTATTTGCAACAACCCCGGCAAATATCGGGATAAGTATCATGTTTACTATGCTTATCATCATGCTTGTTGCATTAACTTCAATAAGCTGGCCTGCAAACAACATCATAATAAGAGGAGTTAAGATGGGTGAAAGAAGGGTGGCAAATGTTGTTACAGTTACTGAAAGAGCAAGATTGCCTTTGGCAAGATATGCCATGACATTTGATGCAACTCCACCGGGGCAGGCACCGACAAGAATGATACCGGCAGCTACTTCCGGAGGGAAATTCCATATTTTTATTATCAGAAGACCGGCAAGTGGCATAATTACAAAAACCATTATTGTCCCGGCAATTACTACTATGGGTTTTTTAAACTCTCTGATGAAATCACCGAGGTTTAATTTTGTTCCCATGCCGAACATTATCACCTGAATAGAAGGGACTATCATCTTGTTTGTGTCAAAGCCCCAGTCTGTGAACATTTCAGGAAAATACAGAGTAAAGGATACGAAGGCAAAAATTTGAAGAGTAAAGGAAAGTCCCTTGAATTTCTCTGATTTTTGTGCACTAAAGGCTAATGCATAAAACATGATAAAAAGAACCAGGCCTGAAACAGGCAGGTTCCCGTTCCCCGACGCCAGGAGAACGATCTCAGCTATAGCAAGTAATGCAGCTATAGCAAGGTACATTTTTATTGCTCCAGAATTTTTCATATTAGATTACAGGTTTTATTTAGTATTAAGAAATTTGATTACCGTTTCTTTTATTTGTTCGGGTTGAAGCCCGTATTTCCCCAGCAATTCTTCATAAGGTCCGTTACTGGCATATTGATCCCCAATACCAATCATTTTCATTTTTACCGGATATTCCTGGCTGCATAATTCAGCTATGGTACTTCCCAGGCCGCCGGTTATGAAATGCTCCTCCACAGTAACAATTCTTCCTATATCTCTTGCTGTACTGAGTATCAGTTCACGATCAAGAGGTTTGACGGTATGTATATCAATGAGACGCACACTGATACCTGCTTCTTCGAGAAGTCTGGCGGCAATAAAAGCTTTGGAGAGAACTGTCCCTGTACCTATCAGGGCCACATCACGACCATCCTTTAAAATTATTCCTTTGCCCAGCCTGAAATCAATATCCTCCGGGTAAAGGACAGGCATTTTAGGGCTTCCTATTTTCATATAACAGGGCCCCGTATGTTCTATCATAGCATTAACACCTTTTTTTATAGTAACAGGGTCGCCTGGATTGATAATGGTAACACCGGGGATAGTACGAATGATTGCAACATCATCAATTGAGTGGTGAGTTGCCCCCAACTGATTGTAGGTAAGGCTGGCACAACGGCCAACAACTTTTACGTTCTGGTTCATATACCCCAGATCATTCCGGAACATCTCAAACGGACGGGCTGTTACGAAAGGGGCAATAGCTGCAAAAACAGGTATCTTGCCTGTTGTTGCAAGTCCTGAAGCGTAACCCATAATTCCCTGCTCCATAATGCCAAATTCAAAATGTCTTCCCGGAAAGAGTGAAGGGAAATCCTTAAGACCTGATCCTGATCCGCTGTCAGCCGACAGCACAACAATATCGGGATTTTTCTTTGCAGCTTCAATAACAGCTTCTCCAAATGTTTTTCTGGGATCTAACATTTCATTCATCGCCACTCCTTTCCATTTTTTCTTTCAGTTGGTCTTCAATATTATCAAGGTCTTGTTCAGCCTTTTCCATTTCTTCAGGATTTGATTTCCAGTAATGGTAATTGACCTTCCCTTCTGCAAACCCAAAGCCTTTCGACTTAATAGTGTCGGCAATTATAAGAGATGGTTTCCCTTTTTCAAAAGGGATTTCACTGGCATTGTTTATTATTGCATTGAAGTCGTGGCCATCAATTACCCTGACACTCCATCCGAAAGATCTCCACCTTTCATCAAGGGGTTCATAACTCATCACATCAGTTGTTTTGCCACTTATCTGAAGATGATTTCTGTCTATAAAGACCAGCATATTGTCAAGTTTATGCATGGATGCTGCTGAGGCTGCTTCCCAGTTGGATCCTTCAGCCAGTTCTCCGTCACCCATCAGTACATATACTCTGGCAGGAGATTTTTCCAGACGTAGTCCAAGAGCCATGCCTCCGGCTATGGACAGTCCATGGCCCAAAGCACCGGTATTGGTCTCAATGCCTGGTAGTTTATGCATGTTAGGATGGCCGGGGACAGGACTGTCAAGGGCTCCATAGGTATCAAGCACCGATTCGTCGAAAAAACCACGTTCGGCAAGGGCAGCGTAAAGTACAAGACATTTATGTCCTGCCGATAGTACAAAACGGTCACGCTGTGGCCATTTTGGATTGGCAGGATCAATGTTCAGCAATTTAAAATAAAGGGCAGTCACTATCTCTACAGAGGAAAGAGCTCCTCCTACATGACCTGCCTCTCCTGCTTTTATCAGACGCAAGATATTACGCCTGATTTTAAGTGCAGTGATTTCAAGTTTTAGTAGTTCTGTTTTATCCATTAAAATATTTTGTATTCCGGAGTATTTATACCTGATGTTTTTTTGCATATTCCACATAACTGGCAACCTTGGGCTCAGAACCCGTTCCTGTTTGCCACCTGGATTCCATCCAGATTTTAACTATCTGCCTGGCTACTTCAACTCCGGTAGTAAATGCTCCTATAGTGAGTATGTTTGCATTATTGCTTTTTATTGCTCTCTCTGCTGAGTAAGTGTCCGCACAAAGT
>JAAYDB010000002.1 GCA_012729475.1 Bacteroidota bacterium | reverse complement strand
TCAAAACTCTCCCATTCACTGTCATTGTAGTTTTCTCTGAAATATTTGAATTCTTCTTCTTCAAAGAAGAATTTTTCTTCAAATGCCGGTTTTAAAGTGTTCATCCATATAGCATTCTCATCAAATTTGGCAAAAAACGGCCGGGCTACCCAGTCAGGATTTCGACCCTGAATAAATCTCAGGACAAATACTTTTTCCTGATTAATTTCACTTACTCCCAGAATCTGGACTTTACCCGGAGTACATGACATACTTGGTCCACGAACAGTACGGCAGACACCACTAACATTCTGATATGCATTTCTGAAGATTTTCCAGGCATCAAATAATGAAACTGCAAAATAATGCTGTGCCCCTGTATTTCTCGCGATAAACATATAATAAGGGATACAATTCAGGTTCACCTGTTTCCGCCACATATCGGACCAAATTTCAGCTTTGTCATTAATATGTTTAACTACAGGGGATTGTGTTCTTATCTGCACCCCTGTATTTCTCAATCTAATAATTGATTGCCTTAAAGCTTCAGTTCCTAACTCTACCGGATGAGTAAAGTGTGCCATAAAAGCCAGATTTATGCCTTTCGAGGTAATTGCTTCAAACAGTCTCAGGAAATCATCAGCATCCTTATCCGTGAGAAATTTATAGGGCCAGTAACTTAAAACTTTTGTTCCTATTCTAATGGTTTGGATATTTGTTTTGTTCTGGTCAGAAATAAACGGATCGATATATTTTTTGAAAACTTTATATGACATCGTCATTGGGTCGCCACCTGTGAACAATAGATCGGTGACTTCCTGGTGCTTTTCCAGATATTTTATCATTAGCTCTGTTTCTTTCATGGCGAATTTCAACTCTTCCATTCCTGCAAACTGGGCCCAGCGAAAACAATATGTGCAATAGCTATGGCATGTTTGACCGGCACTTGGGAAAAATAATGCTGTTTCCCTGTATTTATGCTGTACTCCATACAGTTTCTCATTATCAATCACCGGAATATTATGTTCTTTTTGTCCTGCCGGACTGGGGTTAAGCTGTAACCTGATTTTATTACTAACCTCCATGTGATAATTCTTATCATTTGATTGCTCCAGGGCTGCCTTCATTTCGTTAAAATGATGAGGCAATAACATATCTTTTTGAGGGAAGGTTAAATTAAACATTGGGTCATTTTCATAGTTGTCCCAGTCAATTAGTTCGTCAATAACATAATTATTTACTTTAAAAGGTAGCACAGAACTTACTATTTCAATGTTGTGCTTACTTTCCTCTGATAATTTATCAATTTGAGGAATAGTACTATAGTTGTTTAAAACATAGCTTTTGTATTTCATAATTTTATCTCCTTTTTTTTAAAATCCTAATAAAGCTTATTTTTTTTTGTAAATGTTCAATCATGTGCCATTGCAGATCGTTTTTTGATAGTTTCATACATCCTTTCGGCTCTCGTACATAGTTGTAACCGATTGTTTCAATGCCATCATCTATTTGCTGATCATAAAACCTCGCCCGGTAATTATAAGTTTCTCAACCCAGCTCCTCCTGCAGCTCCTTTCCATTGTAAAGGTACTTATTCTCACTTAAGCTAATGCATTGATCATGAAATGCCAGACCAAATAGATAATAATCCAAACTTTGTGTGAGGGAAGGACTTCCTGAGGCATCATAAGAATATGTCACCTTATTAGTTGTGTTTTTTTTTAATATATCAGGTAAATTTAAGAAATTATAAGGAACAAAAATGTAACACTTTTTTAAGATCTTATGCGGCAGTTCCTCACAGATTTATTGTTATCCTCGTTTATAGTATGACTGATCTTTCATAGACAATGCTTTCAGAACAGATATATGCTGAGGTTGGTACAAAAAATATATTACAATCAAATACCAGACCTTCCACTAACATACATCCTTCACAGCAGTTATTTCTAAAGAAGTTTGAATATATTTGTTGTTGAATACCTTTGAATGAAAAGGAGATAATATTCATGATAAATTTTTTTATTACTTAATACCCTGAAAACGTGAAAAACAAAATCTTTATGTTATGGAATTTCGTATTCCTGATTTCCACAGTGTTATTGTTTTCCTGCGAAGGGCCTGCAGGCCCTCCCGGTCCTCCCGGAACTCCAGGACAGGACGGACAGGACGGACTTGACGGAGACTCTTTTCTGGGGTCGGTATTTGAAATACAAGACAATTTCACTTCCGAAAACAATTATGAACTGTTTTTCGAGTTTCCTGAGACTGTCGAGGTCTTTTCAAG
Organism: Bacteroidota bacterium; assembly: GCA_012729475.1. Lineage (GTDB taxonomy): Bacteria > Bacteroidota > Bacteroidia > Bacteroidales > VadinHA17 > LD21. The sequence continues at coordinate 6,472 of JAAYDB010000002.1, read as the reverse complement.
TGACATAGTGCTTGTTTATATATTATGGGAACAGTATACCGATTCTTATGGGGAACTTCTGGATGTATGGCGCCTGCTCCCCCAGACAGTATTTCTTGAAGAAGGTACTCTCCAATATAATTATGATTATACTTATTATGATGTATTGATATTTCTCGACGGAACAATTGATTTCGCTTCATTACTGCCTGCAGAAACTGATAATCAGGTGTTCCGTATCGTTGTGCTTCCCGCCGATTATGCTCAGAGCAAATCCCTGGATGTAAGTGATTACGATGCAGTGATGAAAACACTGAGGATTGATCATGAGAATATTATAAAGATAGATATGTAAACTCATTAATTCCTGACATTTACCTGTTTTTCGAAATACTTGAAATATTTTAAGTAAAAATCATTCGTTCTTCATATTACATGTAGGATGGTATCCATTATGGAAAACCAACCCTGTAATATGAATAGCCGATAATTACCTGGTTCATTAAAACCTGAAGGAATAAGCGAGGATGATATGATCGCTTTACAGGTAAATCAATTGACGAGTCTATGGATTGGGTTTTTCCTTAAACATTATCCCGCACCAATACTTGAAAAAGTAAAATGTCCTGTACTGGCTACTAATGGTGAAAAGAATATACAGGTACCGGCAGAACGGGATGGACGATATTTTATTAATATTAAATCTTTGTGTAAGTATTCACTAATCTATATCAACGCATATCATTGTTCTGTTTAACAATCATGACTACTGTATTAATTGAATGTGACGGAAGTAACAGGTCATATTTTCCCATGGGATCCATATATACACAATTCTTATCTTGAGAGGTTGTATATAGCGAGGTGTTTTCAAAGGTATAATCATCAATTTCAATGGTTATATGATACTGGTTTTTATCAGACCTGTTAATCAGTACAAGGGATATGCAATCTTTTTCAGGATTAATGAATGCCAGAGCTTTGACTGAATCGTTATTAATTGTGGTTCCTATCCTTTTCCATCCCGGGTGGATGAAAGCAGAGAATTGCTTTAAAGCATAGAATTCTTTCGATATTTTATACCCTTTTGAATTTGTCCAAAGGGTTTCATCCCATGGAAAATCAAGACCAATAAGTCCTGATTTATCCCATATAAGATCCCAATAGAGGTATGCAACGACATTTTCATCGTTTAAAGATTTATAAATAAATCCGGCCAGGGTGAACCAGTCTCCCCGGCCGTATTCTGTTTGAAAATGCGGAATCCCTGGGTGCAGTTGACCCACTTTGGCAAAATCCGGGCTGACCCAGGGATTATTCTCGTATGCTCCATGATAAAGATGATGTGCTATCCCATATAAATAACGGGTATTTAAATTATCAATGTAATTTTCAACTGTATTATATCCAATGCCTACTGATTCAGGGCCCAACAGGAGAGGTCTGGAGGACCTTGTTTCGATCTTTTTATATACAGCTTCCAGGGCCTTGTCATATCCGGCTATGGTATCGGTACTGTTTATTGTTTCGACAGGATCAAAACGGCAGGATTCCCAGGAAGCTGCAAAATCCGGTTCGTTCTGGATACTTAAATAGTCTGGATAGATTTGATTATTGTTGTACTCGTTAAGTGCTCCTTCCCACCAGGAGGCAAATCCCGAATAGTCAAACCCGACTTTATCTTCAGTAATACTATATTTAAGAGTGCCACCGTTCATACGGTCATTATTGCTCTTTAGATAAGCAGGTGGGCCCCATGAAGTGGACATGACCTTAACTGGTGTGCCGGTAGATGCTTCAGCTTCCCTGATAAATTCAGTTACTCTGTATATCATGTCATCATCATAATCGTAGGCGTTTCTGATACGAAGAATATCCAGACTCAATTCGCTGAAAATAGCATCATAAATTTCTTTTTTATTCGGATGCGCAATTAACCAGTTTTCATAGAATGCCAGTGAAGCACCAAATCCTTCGATTGTCTGATATTGTTCATCAGGATGAATTGTTATATCATATTCCCATATATCGGCAGGAACAATCTCTTTTTTGCAGTTATTGGCCAGAACAGAAAACACAACAATTGTGATGTACATCAAGAATTTTGTGTAAATCTTCATTAATTTATCTGTTTCACACGTTTATTTAATTATTATATCGTTATCTGTGTGGAACATACATATATTTAACAATTATTTCCTTTTGTGAATTTCTGCTTTTGTTAGTTTCATAGTTTTTCCCAGAGTAACCTCAATTCCCTTGTAGGATCATTTTCTACCCTGCTCTCAAGATCAAATATCATAGTAGCTCTTGTTTCTCTGTCATATGGTGGCCAGTATGGGATTTTGTCACAATTTGGATTACCGGTTTTTCCGAAAGCTACTATTGTAGAACCAACTATATCGGCCATCTTACGGGCTTCGTATGTATTGCCGGCGATCAGGTCACGTGCATTACCGAATACCAGACCAAGATCTACTCCATGAACAGCACCAAACCTGCCTTCGTAGGCCGGAGATGGCCATGTCACAACATAGAGGTATGCATTGCCTCTTTTTTGTAATGATTTACGTTCGACCATTGTGGTTGCCCGGCTTCTGGTATTGGCATCAGTTCTTATACGTGACTGTATCTGAACAGGTGTGGCATTTGGATATACTTTTCTGTAGGTTGTGAGAATAAGTTCTGCATTGTCCTTATAAGTTTCCCTGACCCATTCTGACAACCCGTCTTCTGTGATTTCCCCCAGAGAGAGATCCCTCATACCTGAATCTTCACGGGTATAACCAACGATCATCGGAACATCTGCCGATATTTCAGGTGCTGCCGGATCAAAAGGATGCCCGGGGATCACAACTCCATCCACCACAGGACTGAATCCCCTGTTCGATTCAGCTTCAATAATAGTATCCCATGGCACTTTTTGAAGATCTTCCGGTTTTGTCTTGCTGATTTCCAGTTCTGATAACAATTGTTCTGTACTCTCTGTATTTCTTTCACGGGCACCTAGTGTTATAGTGGAACCGCTCTGGACTACTGCCTTGTGGAAAAGTCCTTTTGCAGAAGGCATAACCATTAGTGTCGAGACTTTGGCTCCGCCGCCTGACTGGCCAAAGATCAGTACATTATCCGGATCGCCTCCAAACCTGGCTATATTATCATGAACCCATTCAAGTGCGGCAACAAGATCAAGAATACCGGCTACACCGGCACTTGCAAACCTGGAAGAACCTGTTGCCCCGCCAAGATCGAGATAACCCAAAGGACCGAGACGATGATTCACTGTGACGACAACAGCATTTCCCAACCTGGCCAACGGATCGCCATCGAATATTATACCGCCTGATCCGTTGGTAAATCCTCCGCCATGGATATAGAAAAATACGGGTCGTCCACCGTTGTCATTAACTGACGGAGTCCAGACGTTCAGGAAGAGACAATCTTCGCTGATACCTGTCTTTACATGTGCATCCCAGCCGACTGACAGGGCATATTCATCTGTTGGAGCAGAGGGCGCCTGAGGTGAGGCCGGCCCATAGGCAAAGGCATCGTGTACACCTCTCCATACGGAGGGTTTTACGGGAGGCATGAAGCGGTTGGCTCCGGCTGTGCTGGCTCCGTATCTTATTCCCCGAAAGGTCATGATGCCGTCAACATTCATACCCCGCAATTGGCCATATGTCGTATCTACAACCGGAAAGCCCTCCGCCATGGAAGCATAACCATAACGCGGGAACAATAATCCTGACGCAGCAGCAGCTCCAAGGATAGAAGATTGTATCATAAATCTGCGTCGTGATATCCCATGCTGGTTTAAAGATTCGTCTGTTTTTGGCATGATATTAGTTTTTTATTACAGTAAAAATAATAAATTATTCAGGTGATTACCTATTTTATACGATTATTTAAATATTATTGCAATGGTCGAATGGATACTGTAAGAAAAAGCAGTTTTACCAGAAGGAGAAAGAAGTTTAAGAAGTTGAAGAAGTTGAAGAGGTTGAAGAGGTGTTATTGCCATTACCCGGGGGGAACCGGGGTTTCTGTAAATCTGTTAGTTGGTATTTTGGAGGCTTGAAAACCACACAATACAGCAAAAGCTGCCTCATTTATGTTATGAGACAGCCTCTTTTGTAATGGTATAAGTAATTACTATAAAGAACTTAAATGCACCATGATCAGGACAAGCCTGTAATAGCATGACCTGAGATGATACATTGTTTTCTGGTCACCTGGAATTTGATTCTTAATGATCGTGGTGAGCTTCTGCAGCCTCCTCATAGGTTTTATGTAATGTACCTTTGGCATGTTCAGGGGGCCCATAGAGAGTATATACCTTAAGCTCGGTGGTCCCTATGTTCTCAACTTTATGCCAGTACCCTGCCGGCACCAGTATGGACCAGTCGTCGGAAACCTCCTTGTCGAAACTGAGGTCATCTTCACTTTTACCCATCAGTACACGGGCTTCCCCTTCTTCCACCCTAATAAACTGATCATGTCCGTCATGCATTTCAAGGTCAATAACTTCCCCGGGTTTAAGTGTCATGAACACCAGCTGAAGATATTTTCCGGTCCAGTTAGCTACTCTGTAATTTTCGTTGCCGAGAGTGGCTTCTTCAATATCCAGTACCCATGGCTCTCCCCCCAGATCTTCATTATAATCTATTGAGGAGACTGGTTCATCAATAGCAGTTTCGGCCACAGTGTTCTCAGGGTTGCCGTTCTGACAGCTGCTGATGAGGAACAGTGGCACAAACAAAATCATTATAAGGAATAAATGTTTTCTTTTCATACGTCTCTTTTTTTTATTTTTAATGCTTATTTCATAACAGATCATATTTTACTGTTTTATTACAAGTTAATCATTTTCGGGAAAAACGCAGTCCATTTTAAAAGTAACATTTACCTGAGATATTTGTTCAGTTTCCGGTGGCTGTAAGTATTCATTTTCCTCCTGAGGTATTTGCTAAGATAAATAAAATCAGATTGAAATCTTATATACTGCTCCTGGAAAATAGTTACCAATATGATGTTTCTTCCTGATAGGGTTCGGGAGAAAGGTAGTCTGTCACTCGGAAAAAGCTACAGATTTTCTCCAAGTTCTTCCAGCGTTCGTCTTTTCGTTTCAGGGAAGTATTTCCATACTACTATTGCCTGAACTATCATCATCAGGGAAAAGAACATGAATGTATGTCCTACACCGAAAGATACCTCTTTTACCACAACCGGAAATATGAAAGTGACAATAGCAGCAAAGAACCAGTGGGTAAAGCTGCCGAATGACTGACCTTTTCCTCTTATGTTGTTTGGGAATATTTCTGCTATAAGAACCCAGATGACGGCTCCTGTGGAGAAAGCAAAGAACATTATATATATCAGAAGGAAGATCAGTAAACTAAATCCGCCGAATTCCTGGAGGTAGAATGTTCTGGCAACCAGGCCCAGGCAGAGAGACATTCCTATGGAACCTGTGATGAGAAGTTTTTTTCTGCCCACTCTGTCTATGAGGATAAGTCCTGCAATAGTGAAGATGCCATTTGTAACACCTATAAGTATTGACTGCAGCAGAGAGTCGGTGAAATTAAGGCCACTTAATTCAAATATACGGGGGGCATAATAAAGAATGGCATTGATGCCTGAGAACTGATTGAACATTGCTACCAGGAAAGCAATGGATACAGGTTTGAAAAACCTCTTAGAAAAAAGCCGGTTTGTAGCTCCGGATAGTTTGACAAGACTTGTTTTTATTTCTTCTATTTCTTTTTCTACCGAGCTTTTTTCTATTTTTTCAAGGACAAGACGGGCTTTGGCTATTTGTCCGACTTTTATCAGATATCTTGGACTTTCAGGAATAAGAAATAAGAGTAATGAATAGATAAAAGCAGGAAGTCCTTCTATTCCCAGCATCCATCTCCAGGGTTCGGTACCGGCATTGCGCAGTAGATAATTGGAAACATAAGCCATCAGAATACCGAAAATCACATTGAACTGGAACAGCGCTGTCATTCTTCCCCTTATATCTGCAGGAGAAATTTCTGATATATACATAGGGGCTACAACAGAAGATGCACCGACACCTATTCCGCCGATGAAACGGAATATGATAAGAGTGCTTACATTACCGGCCATTGCACAACCCAGAGCCGACATAAGGTATAATACGGCTATAAGCATCAGAACAGGCTTTCTTCCATACCTGTCGGCAGGCCTTCCTGCAATCAGTGCACCCGTGACAGTACCAATGAGGGCTGATGAGATAGTAAATCCATGTTTAAAGGATGAAAGGGAGAACAGATCCTGTATATGTTTTTCAACACCTGATATCACTGCAGTGTCGAAACCAAAAAGGAAACCTCCCAGGGCAACAATCAAAGACCAGCTGAATACCCGGGCAAAAGAAATATTTTTCATAGAAAAAGGTTTAAAGTAATTGCTAAGTTAATATTTTTTAAAAAGGAAAAAAGCAGATTGACAGTAGCATACTTATTATTAT
>JAAYDB010000087.1 GCA_012729475.1 Bacteroidota bacterium | reverse complement strand
CCGGCTTTAATCTTACCAAGAGAATAGACTCTTTCCTGAAAAAGAGAAAATATTTGTTTATTCCTTGCTGAAAAAATCTTATGCCAGTTCATACTTTTTATTTCAGCATTACCTTTCAGAGAGTTTATATAATTTCCTTCATTTAAGGCATAACCTGCCATCAGGTCGTGCTGCGATCTGATTATTGTTTTATTCTTACTGAAAACAATAAAAAACATGACCGGCAAGGAGAGAATGGATATGATACCGGCTGTTACCGAATAATGAAAAACCATAACAAGAGTGATGACCATTACAAGAATATCAATAATATACACACTTACTAAATCAGAAATCACTCTCTGTATTCTCATCGTATCATTCAGGCGTGCAACCAGATCTCCTGTTTTACGCGTATCAAAAAAAGATTTTGGCAGGAAAAGAAGTGTCTGAAAAAATGAATCGACAATACGTATATTAAACGACTTACCCTGAGATAATAAAAGATACTGTCTTACAACTGACAGAACAACACGGGATGACAGAAGAACAAATACCAGGACAGATGAAAGGATCAATATTCTTACTTCTCCTGAAGGCAGAATAATATCTATCAGTTTTTGAGTAAAAACAGCCATTACAATCCCTAAAACAGAAATAAGAATCCCTGTAAAAAGACTTATCATCAATAGCTCTTTTTCAGGTTTTATCATATCTGCCAACCACTTTCTTTTCTCTTTGTTCTCACTCTTTCTGTATTTGAAATTGTGTCCGGGTTTCAGGGCCAGACATTTCCTGCTTTTCCATATATTATCGATATCATCTTTTGTTTTATATGTCAGGCCCGACGACGGATCCCAAATAATAAACTGGTCATTCTGATAACCATACCTTATTATATAATGATCATAATTACTTTCATTTGTTACATGAAGAATAAGAACACCATTGAATGCAATAATATCATCAACGGATGCTTCATATCCTGTTACTTCCATGCCACATCCTGCAGCTGCCTGATAAAGTCCAAGCATAGTGGTACCTGATTGTGAAGTGCCACTAAGTTTACGGATCATCTCTATACCCGCTTCCCCTCCAAAATACCGTATAACAGAAGCCAGACAGGTTGCACCGCAATCAGTTGAATCATGTTGCAACAATGAACTCCTTTTTATCCTGCTTATATTATTTTCCACTTAAAAGATATTTTTGAAGTGTGTTAATGTCTGTCTCTCCTTTAATAATCTTAACTAATTGAAGTTCTGAATCATATATAAGAGTGGACGGCACAAGTTTAAGGCTGAAAATATCCTTGAAAGTATAGGTAGTGTCTGACAGATATGGAAATACTGACCCATCCAGATCCAGTTGATCCAAATAATCCTTTATAACAGAAGGAGATGCTGTGCTTACAATCAAAACTTTTGTCACCTTTCCGGGTATATCACTCTTATAGAGAGATTGTATCTCATATTGACAATGAAGACATTCCGGGTGGAAATAAATTATAACAAGTGGTCCGTCGACAATATCAGCTGAATTGAAAATATCACCTTCTATTGTCGGTAAAGAAAAAACCGGCAGTGTTTTGATCCTGTCAGCAGCTTCAATGGCATCTTGTGTTTTTGATATTATTCCTTTCATAAGAAAGGAGAAACACATGATTACACTAATGACAATAACAAAAAAGGCTGTTTTCTTAATCATGAAATATCAACTGTGAGGAACATTATTAGCACAATCCATAAAACCATAGCAGGTATATAGGTAAGTACAATAATCTTATCCGTTATCATCCTGCTGACTGAACTGATCTTAGCAAGGCCTGCAGCGAGCATCAGTATATACAGAAAATGAAATAAATTAACAGTTTGTAAAGGATAGACCCAATATTCAGCCACCTCTGATCTGCTGAAAAGATTTATCAGTGATAAAGGATAAAAGAATCTGAAATCATCAAGAGAATAATTGCCGTTGACAAAAACAAACCATAACAATTTTGCTATTGCTCCGGCGACTAAAACAATCTCTGAAGCCAGAACAACTGTAATGACCTTCCCAAGAGTAATCTCATTCTGCACATCAGAGAAGAAAACTCCTGTGTATATGATAAATCCTATTGCCGTAATTTTTAGCAGCAGCATGACTGGATATAATAAATAAGCTATCCATGATACGGATTTCATTGAATTGAGAAGGTCGAGGGTTCTGTGATATGTAAGATGATCACTATAACTGTTGATGAAGACTGTCTCATTGAAAGTTATAGTCTGTGATAACCAAATAATCAGAATATTTATGAGGAGAATACCTGCAAACAGCTCCCTTTTCCTTAATGTGAAATAACTTTCCAGCAACTTCATTTCAATTATATTTAGGATATAATTTTCAGTCTGCCCGGCAGATCCTTATATGAACTGTTGCTTTCTGTTTCTTCCTTATCAGCAGAAGTTATCTTAAAGAACTCTCCTTTCCTTTCAATCCTTATTTCAATCCTTCTTCCATCAGCATAATAATAACTCTCTCTGGTATTTGAATACCTTATATCCACTCCCATCTCTTTTATTTCCTGAAGAGATTGGAATAAAGTACTTCTGCTGATACCCAGTTTTTCGGCAAATTTTTCGGGAGGTCCGGTGGCTTTCATATGGATTAGCATATCCATACGACATACCCGTTCAATGTACTTCAGAAGAGACATGACTTTTCGATTTTAGAAATGCAGCATATCAAATATAATAAATTTTATTTATCACCATGCTTTTTTAGTCTTTTTTTTAGATGTTTTAGTTGAATTTTATATCCTTAACTGACAGAAACTTATTCACCCCCCAAAAAAAGATGGTTGGAATCAGAACAAAACAGGGGGGGTGAAGAAAGTTGAAGAAAGTTGAAGAAGTTGAAGAAGTTGAAAAAGGGTGCCCCTTATGAGACACCCTCTTTTCAAATCCATTGATGAAATTATCAGTGTAGCAGAGTCACATCTCCCACTTTCTTGAAAGGTTCTCCATTAGCATACTTACCTTCAACATACCATACATAAACACCCTGCGGACACAGCTCGTTTCTGTAGTAACCGTTCCATGGTGTGTTGATATCACGGCTCTCGAAGATGAGTACACCGAGCCTGTTGAAGATCTGAAGCTTATAGTCTATAACTCTCTCCCTTATCGGCGGGAAGAAGAACTGGTCTATCTCATTACCTCCTGTCGGCAGGTCGGTCCTTTCTATCGGTCCTGTCTTATTAGGCATAAAGACTGTAGCAAACCTCAGCTCACCTACAGGCTCTACGGTAACTGCCGGAGAGAGAACATATTTATCAGTACATCCGTTATTTGAATAAGCCCACAGAGTAATGTCGTAAACACCTTCTTCCATATAT
>JAAYDB010000086.1 GCA_012729475.1 Bacteroidota bacterium | reverse complement strand
TATAACCCATAGAATAAACCAGGATGATTGTCATAATGCCTACAAATAATGCAAACAGAAAAACAGCTGCTGTAGCTGATTTGATTATAAGTCTGAACTTATTCTTTGCAAGTTTAAGGTCAAGGCTTGCCTCCATGATAATAAGTATTAGCCCGATAGTGCCAAATACAGGCAGAAGAGGATTAAAATCAGGTATACTGAAACCGGTTGTTTCAACGAGTACCTGAATACCTATTCCCAGACCTATAAGAAGCACTACACCGGGAATCCGTGTGTATCTGCTGGTAATATCAAACAGATAGGCCAGCAATATAAGTACACAAAAGATCAGAATAACATAGCTGCTCATTAATTAAATCCTTTGGTAAATATTCTTATATCTTTCTTTTGTAAATTTACACTATCGAAAAATGCATTGCCTGTGATTAAGTTACATTTTCAACAAAGGTAAATCTGATTTCTCAGGCAAAAAGATAATAAAATATTTCAATGAATTCTTTTATATTTCACAAAGGCTTGTAATCAATATGGCTAATATTATAATAGGCATTCACGGCCTTGGTAATAAACCACCGGTGGCTCGTTTGAAGAAATGGTGGAAACTGTCTATGACTGAAGGATTAAGGACACTGGGGTCTGACAATGATTTACCTGAATTTGAAATGGTATACTGGTCTGATATTCTTTATGAAAAGCCTCTTGACCCAAATGAAAAAGACCCGGGCAATCCCTTATACATTGATGAAAAATACCTTGAAACTTCGGGAAATTTCGTAGTTGAAGACCATAGTACACGTAAGAAAATAGTTGATTATCTGGGAAGACAAATGAACAGGATCTTCCTCAATGAGGATCTCTCCCTTAATTATTCATTTGTTTCCGATACTATAATGAGAAGGTATTTCTCGGATCTTGAACAATACTATTATGGCAACAAAACAGATCATGATGTCCATTATGTAAGAGATTTAATCAGAAATCGCTTATCTGAAAAGATAAGAAGACATCGAAAGGATAATATTATGTTGATCGGACATTCTATGGGTTCAATAATAGCTTTTGATGTTCTTACTTTCCTGGTGCCGGATATAAAAATAAACACCTTTGTAACAATGGGATCTCCTCTTGGCTTACCTTTCATCCTGAGCAAAATAGCTGAAGAGGAAAAAGAAAAAGGCATAACCACTTCAATGCTTCAGACACCTCCCGGAGTTACTTATAAGTGGTTTAATTTTTCAGATATTCTTGATAAGGTTGCTTTCAATTATAAAATTGAAAATTATTATTCCTATAACTCTTATGGCGTAAAGCCTGTTGATTTTCTGGTTGTGAATAATTATAGAATAAACAACATCCCTAATCCCCATAAATCATTCGGATATCTGCGCACACCTGAATTCTCAAAAATTCTGAATCAGTTTATACAGGAGGGAAAAGAAGCAGAAAGACCAAAGCTAATTAAGAAATTACTGGATCCTGTAAAAAAACTGTTAAGCCGCTAAAACCCTGATCTGCAAAAACAGTTAAAAGCTCTGATTATTTTAACCGATAATGATTATAAGAAAAAACTATATATCAGACGACTCTGATTGCTCATATCATAAGCAATGTTTTCTCATACAATATAAAAGCTAAGCTTCAAATATTCATATTCTTCTGTATGATGAATGATTATCTGCAGAAATTTAGTATTTTTAAATAATCTGAGCAGCTAAGCTACTAACAATGGGGAACCTGATTGTAATTATCACCCTGGCCTGTTTCATGTCCTCCGCTATTAACACAACTTATACCTTTCAGAATGAGGATATTGACACTGTTTTGATTAACAATAGTACCCGGCAGGCTTATACTACTGCCAGGCAAAATCCTGATCTGGCCATTAGCGAGGCCTATAGAGTCCTTTCAGTATCAAGGGCCGCCGGATACAAAAAGGGCATTGCCGATGCCAGTCTGGCACTTGGAATGGCTTATTTCACAAAATACAACCCCGGTGACAGTTCGTCATACTATAATTTTCTGGCACTTGATTTATATGAGGAACTGGGAGACATTACCGGTCAGGCCAGGGCATATTACTGTCTTGCATACGTTTACAGTGTTAAAGGTAACCTGGTTGAGTCTGAACACTACAGCAGACTCAGCCTCAACAGCTTTGAAAAAGCCGGAGACAAGAGAGGGATGGTCAATTCCCTGAGTGCACTCACTTATCTCTTCAGACAAAAAAATGATTTTAACGGTGCAATAGAGATGACTAACATGGCTATCGAAATAGCCCGCTCTATAAATGATACTATCCCGCTAGCTGATGCTCTTAATACCCTGGGTAATATTTATAAGGATATGTTGCTCTTTAATGAAGCCATTGACTCATATTTTGAAGCACTTAATTTATGGGAGTTGAAAAGAGACACAAACGGCATGGCCATTGCCTATGGGTCGATAGGACTGATGTATTACTATCAGGAAGATTATGATATGGCTCTCACATTCAATTTCAGGAAAGTTCCAGTATGTGAACGGTCCGGAGATCATTTTGAATTATCCAAGTGTCTTAATAACATTGCTCAGATATATGCAGCAAGGAATCAGCCTGACAGTTCTATCCACTATCTCAAAAGAAGCCTGGATCTTAACGAAAAAATGAACTATCCCTCGGGTGTCGCTGCTGCTTCACAGATCATTGCATCAACTTTTCTCATAAAAGATGAAATCGATTCTGCAACTATGTACATTGAAAGAGCTGTTGCTATAGCTGAAAGGTTAAATGACTCTGAATTACCGTCTTACCTTATCACACTTGGGCAGATACAAAAGAGAAAGAAGGATTTTAACAGTGCTCTGAAAAACGCCAGAAGAGCTTATTCTGAAGCCGGTAAACAAAATAAAGCAATCGTGATTTCTTCTGCTGCAGCCCTGTTGAGTGACCTGTACAATGAAACAGGCAATAAAGCTCTTGCTTATGATTATCTAAAAGAATATTACTCTATTAATGACAGTATCAGCAATAACGAATTCCTGAAAAAAGTAACACGACTGGAAATTGAAAATGAGTATAACAGAAGACAGGAAGAAGCTGATTTTGAACACAGGCAGGAACTTCTTATCCGTGAAAACAGGATCACTCAACAGAACCTCTATCTGAAAGGACTCATTCTCCTGTTAGTATTACTTGCTGTTATCACTTTCTTTTATATTCATAACACCCGACTGAGAGTAAAATATGAACGTATCGACCTGGAGCAAAGACTACTGAGGGCACAGATGAATCCTCATTTCATTTTCAACTCCCTCTGTGCAGTACAGGAACTCATCCTGTCAGGCCATCCGGAAAAAGCAAATGTTTTTCTTGTAAAAATTGCCAGCCTTATGCGCAATATCCTCGAGAATTCAAGAGAAGAATTTATTCCTCTTGAAAAGGAAATAGAGACTATAAGATTGTATCTTGACATACAACAGCTCAGATTTGAATCAGAATTCGTTTACAATATTACATTTGAAAATGATATTGATCCTGAAAATATTTCAGTGCCTCCCATGCTTGCCCAACCATGTCTTGAAAACTCTGTTGAACATGGCCTTCTTCCTTTGAAAAACGGGAAAGGACGTATAGATATATCCTATAATAGTTTTCATAATAACCTCCTGAGACTGGAAGTGACCGATAATGGAGCAGGAAGAAGAATCACCACAAAAAGCACTTCAAAAGGAATGCTTAAAAAATCTCTCTCTACTACCTTAATACAGGAAAGGCTGGCTTTTTTCAGGAAGAAACTTAAAATAAAGGAAATAAATTACGACATTACAGACCTTTATGATAACACAACTCCCTCAGGCACAAGGGTGACGGTAGTAATGCCTTACAGAAAAATATTTAACTGAAGATTACCTGGAAATGATGAAAGCAGTAATCGTTGACGATGAATTATCTATTCACAATTCTATCAGAAATATTTTAAACCTGAAATATTCTGATATCGATCTTGCTGCTTCAGCAGAATCTGTTAAAGAAGGTGTTGAATCGATCATCCGATATAAACCGGACCTGGTGTTCCTGGATATTGAAATGCCTGATGGTACCGGATTTGATCTTATTGACAGACTGACCCCAACAGATTTTAAAACCATATTTATCACAGCACACCAGGAATATGCTTTGGATGCAATAAAAGTAAGTGCTCTTGATTTTATTCTTAAACCCTTCACCACTGAAGATCTTTGTGCTGCTATTGATAAAGCAGCCGGAATCCTGAATATTGAAGAAGAACAGCTTAAGTTGAAAGCTCTTCTGGAAAATATAAAGAACAGAAAAAGCCTCAGGAGAATAGTGCTCAATACAGCTGATAATTTACATATCATTGAATTAAAAAACATTGTGAGAGCTGAAGCTGACAGTAATTACACCCGGTTCATACTGACTGATGGCAACACAATAATGGTTTCCCGTACCATCAAGGAATTCGACGGGCTTCTTTCGAATTCCGGTATGATAAGGGTACATCAGTCGCACCTTGTAAATATTTCCCATGTTGACAGATTTGTCAAGCGCGACGGTGGATATCTTGTTCTTAAGGATAATTCAAAAATACCTGTTTCACAAAATATGAGGAAACAGGTCATACATGAAATCAGTAACTCCCAGTATTTATAAAAATCCCTGATAATATAATTTTCCTGCCTTTTACTAATTGTTTGCTGGCGGATACTAATCCGTTCTGTGACATTATTATTACTAGCCGTAATTTTATTAGAAAAATAACAGAACCATGAAAACAGCAACAGTTATTACAGTTATTCTTTCTTTTCTAATATTTTCAACTATATCTGCTGACTGTCAGGTCAGGATAAACCTGAAAGAAAGGATTAACAGGGAAGCCAACAGGCGTGCCAACGAAAAGACAGACAAAGCTGTCAGAAAAGGATTTGATGAGCTGGAAAAAGGCATCAAAGACATCTTCACAGAAGAAGACAGTACAGCCGCCACTCAACAACAGGGAGCTGATCCCGGCGTCGGACAAAGTCAGTCGGGAACTGTAGTCAATACTCCCGGAAATGCCGGAAGAGTAACTACAGCCGATGCTCTTACGCTAAACTGGGCTAAATATGATTTTGTCCCGGGCGACAAGGTAATCTATGAAGATAATCTCACAGGCGAGGAAAACGGAGAGTTCCCCTCACGATGGGACCTGCATGACGGGAATATTGAGGTAGCTGCCCTTAACGGTGAAAATATCATTATGTTCAGGGAGTATGGCTCCACAATAATCCCTTATATAAAAGAGCCTCATTCAGATTATCTTCCTGATATCTTTACAATAGAGTTCGATGCCTGGATCCCTCATGACGCTATTTCGGTTTATCTCTATGACATGAAAAACCAGAGTTCACCTCCGGGAAGAACCTATCTTGATGTGTGGGGTGACGGAATGGAGTTTAGTCCTGCCTCAAGTAAACTGCCCTCAGGAGAAAAAGTGAACAATCAATGGGCCCATGTTGCTGTCGCCTATACGAAAGGGCAGTTGAAAGCCTATCTCAATGAGACAAGGTTGATAAATATCCCCCATCTCAGTTTTAATCCCACCGGCATATCAATTCGTGCATTACATT
Organism: Bacteroidota bacterium; assembly: GCA_012729475.1. Taxonomy (GTDB): domain Bacteria; phylum Bacteroidota; class Bacteroidia; order Bacteroidales; family VadinHA17; genus LD21. The sequence goes on along the minus strand of JAAYDB010000086.1, from coordinate 3,573 downwards.
CTAGTGATAAAAGCCATTATTACATAAAGAACATTAGAATAGCCGAAGGTGGAGTAAAATACTATGACCGTTTTATGCAGGACGGCAAAATCATTGCCAACGGCATCCGTTTTGATGTGAACAAGGCTACACTCAGGCCTGAGTCAATGGGTGTTATCAACGAGATCGCAACCCTGATGAAGGAGCATCCGGATATCAGCTTCAGCGTAGAGGGACATACTGATAGTGACGGCGATGCTGATATGAACCAGACACTTTCTGAGGACAGAGCTGAAACTGTCAAAAATCAACTCATATCTATGGGTATATCCGCAGACCGGTTGTCCTCCAAAGGATTTGGCGAATCAATGCCGATCAACACTAACAGTAGCCCTGAAGGTAAAGCAGAAAACCGCAGGGTGGAATTCGTGAAAAAGTGAGAGCAGAGCCAAACTTGTTTGAGCTATGCCGAACGCCGAACGAATGTGCGAAGCAAATTCGTGAAGAAGTGAGGCAGAGTCAAACTTGCCTGAGACTCTGCCAGGCGCCGGGCGAATGTGCGAAACAAATTAGTAAAATCAAATTAATCCAATAATGAAACAAGCATGAAAAAACTTATTATTCTTTTCGTCATCTGCCTGCTGTCATTCCCGGTGACAGCTCAGTTCAAAGGTAAAATGCACTTTAATAGCATGGGGCAGGAACGCGTATTTGCCTTATATTCAGCCGATGCCGGTTATCGTTACGAATTTAACGAAAACGGTCAGGAAGGTGTTATCATCGTCAAACAGGGTTCCCCGGAAATTGTGATACTTATGCCGCAACAAAAAATGGCAATGAAAGGTCCCTCCAGTAATCCCATGAGCATGGGTAACGATCCTGTAGCCTCTTATCAGCATTATCTGAACCAGGGAACCATGAAAGCAGAAGGAGAAGAAACAATAAACGGTATTAAATGTAGCCGGTCAGGACTCTGGAATAAAGAGAATCCCAACCAGAAAATGTTTACGGTCTGGACTTCAGAAAAATACACCTTCCCGATGAAACTGGTCAACTATATCGACGGATCACCCGATGGATCAACAATGGAACTTACAGATCTTGAGACATGGAAACCAGATACTGATAGTTTTGAAATACCTGACGGGTATCAGGTAATGGATATGCCGAATATGATGCCTTAATCTTCAAATAAATGAAATAATGAAAATATATCTGCCGATCTTGCTAAGTCTGTTCCTGTTCTCCGGTCCTAAAGAAATAAAACAACCAGAGACCACAATATCCATCAACAAAAAACCCACATATACAATACTTGAAAATATATTAAATTCAGAGGACTTCCTTGCCGGACTAGTTTCTTTCCAAAGTGAATATATTAAATGCCACCTGACCATAGATCACCAGTTTAACTTCAGCAATCCGATGGTTAATTATAAAATATCCGTAACGGGCAGAATTCCTGTTCATTACGACGAATCTTTTGCTGTCAGGGTTAATCGTAACAACGTGGAAAATATTGAGCTAGTATCCATATTATCAGGAAGAGGTACCGTTAAGGTTTCAGGAAGAGGAAGTATCAATGCTGGTTCTTTTCAGGTTAAAAAGATAAATTATGATTCGCAAATTAATATTGATATAAATGGAAAAACCCGTTTTTTGAATCATGAAGGAGGGGTCATTTCTGTAATGAATCTTGCTCTTGAAGAAAACTGGAACGGAGATCTTAACTGGGATATTGAAACCTCTGATCCTGAAAATGATGATCTCAGATATGATATGCTCAAAAATATTGTTCCTACAAAGATCCCTGATTCACCACATACAGGCCGGACTTTAGAATTTGCAGAAGGTTATTTATATAAAGATCAGACCTTTGAACATGTTTCTTCCATTCCTGGTATGGGTACATTCCGGTGGCGTTATACGATAATCTATAATATTGCTGAGGGTGTTGCTTCTGATAGACCGGTACTAGATCCCATAAATCCGGAAAAACCTGCTCATTATGTTAAGGTTAAAATTCAAAACACTGATGTGAACCCAGATAATGAACAATCAAATTACGATGATAATCAACCAAAACCAGAAGATTTTGTAAAAGACTACGAACCCAGACTGGGGCCTCCTCTTGAAAGCATTGAATGGGAGATAGTTGATCTGGACAAATTATAATCAGGAATCAATAAGAAATCAATTGTGATACGGTTCAAGTACGATATACCATACAATTAAAAAATTATGAAGAAGTCAGCAATATTTACATCTCTGTTGATTATAAGTTGCATGAATATCACCATGCAAGTATCGGATGATATAAATGAAATGATGCCCATAAATAACTTCTCTGATGGTGCTATTCATGAAGTTAGCCAGCCAGATTGCACTGATAACACCTCACCTGTAGCCGGAGTATGGAATGGAACTCTTAAAATCGAGTATACAAACCAGTTTGACTGTACCTATAACGATGGGACAATTCATGAGACTGAAAACCGTGAACAAAATATAAGCCTCAATCTGAAAGTTGAAGAAATTGATTTCGGTAAAGGAATGGTTGCAAGAATATCAGGTATAACAGCCAATGGGAATATAGATGTCAAATACTCTTTAAGACAAGAAGAAACACGAAAAGAATATCATAAACTCAAAACTATAAATTGTGACGACTCTTTCTCTGCTACAGAAGAATGCCTGGGCGGATTGATTATACAAAAGAAAATAGGGAATGATCCTAAGGCAATACAGGAGAAGATGCAGAAACTTATTCTGGAAGGCGATCTGAATAAAATAGTACAGGAAGTTGAATCAATGAATAAACAGGACCAGGGTGGCGGTCTGGAGATTGAAGTGCTTATTCAACTGTTGGCTCCGGGGTCAAGTGATGTAACAATCAGGGAATTCATCAGTTCAGATCAGGAAAGAAAAGATAACACCTGGTCTGAAAAGATGACTATGGCACTTCCATTGCAGGTACATCTGAAAGGTAATATGAGTACAGGCAAAGACGGATCAGGAACCATTGTTGCATCTTTTGCCGGAAAAGAAGACTTACCTAACGGAAAACCTTCATCATTCGGATGCCCACCTGTTAAAAATCTTCAAAACTGCACTTTAACACTTAGCAAATAAAAAAAGTTATGTCAATCAGATTCGGATCTGCAAGAACAAGAAGACCCGGTAACGCCAACCCGATTACCCTGGGCATCATCTTTGCCCTTGTGGGTGCAGCAATCTTCTTTTTCTTTGCCCTGCCACCGCTGCAGTATTCAGCAACATCAAAGAGCTGGCCGTCAGTGCCGGGCACCATTACCAAATCTGAGGTCCAAGTTTTTAAAAGGGATGGCAATACCCATTACCAGCCCGATATTGCCTACTCCTATACTGTTGAAGGCAAAAAATACACTGCATCCAAAATTACCGTTGGAGACGGAGCTCTTGACAACAACGTCTCAAAGGCAAAACGCCTCCAGGCAGAATATCCTGCCGGCAAAGAGGTCGATGTTTATTATGACCCAGATCTGCCGGAATCGGCAGTACTTCAACCAGGCACTAAATCAGGCGACCTGATGCTGGCAGGCATCTCGGCACTCT
>JAAYDB010000085.1 GCA_012729475.1 Bacteroidota bacterium | reverse complement strand
CGGTTCGAACGCTTTCCGGCCCTTCGCGTTCTCATCGCTCCTGATTACTGGATGGTTATTGATTCTGTTATACCTGAAATATAAATGGCAGCTGTTTTTAGCTACCATTTGTGATTCCGGAGCGATTCGAACGCTCGACCCACAGCTTAGAAGGCTGTTGCTCTATCCAGCTGAGCTACGGAACCTTTTACAGGGTGCAAAATTAAATATTTTTTCAATTGTGACAAGTTAATTGATAACCAAGGTTTAATTTTAGTGATAATTATTCAACAACTGGATTTATTGACACTGCTGAAATAACAAGAATATGACTGACTAAAATACATTTATAAGACACAAAAAACTACTTATCAGGATGTTTTAAACTGTGCTCTGTAATTACTCGGTGACTTACCTTCTGTTTTCCGGAATTGTTTATTAAAATTGGAAATGCTTGAAAATCCGCATTCCGCTGCAATATCATGAACAGGATATTCTGTCTCACGTAATAAATAACATGCTCTGTTTGTCCTAATCCTGTTAAGATACTCTATAAAACATGTTCCGCTGTTTTTTTTAAAAAACCTGCTGAAGGAAAAAGAATTCATTTCGAAAATTTCAGATATTTCCTGTAGAGTAACAGGTCTGAAGTAATTTTCTCTGATATATAAATAAATATCAGCCATTTTTTTATTGCCTCTTTCATCATATTTTTTTTTGTATTCGTCAGAACACAGAAAAACTTTATTTTTTGCTTTACACAGGATCCTCAAAATGCAGAATAAATCAATAATCTTATCAAGACCTTTGTGATTAATCATCTGACCCAGATATTTTTCTGTAAGCAAGGCATCATTAACAGAAAATACTATTCCCCTTTCCGATTCATCAAGTAATTTATTAACGCATTTTAATTCAGGCTGCATCAATAGAACATCGCCAATTGATGATCTTGTAAAATGAAGTACCATACCATGGTTTTCAGGTAAATCTTTCTCTCCCTTATAATAATGCCAGGAATGAGGCATGCCTGAAGCTATAAGAACCATGTCGTATTTATCAAACAACTCAACGCTGTCTCCAATAATACGTGTTCCATTACACGCAATATTAAGAACAAGCTCATATTCCTTATGAGAATGCCAGATTCCTGCAGTATCGGTAATATATGCAGCCGTTATCCCACTACTGTTATTGTAAGTAATCTGACTTTTCCCGGAATCCATTTTTAGTGTTTTTTTCTGATCCAATTATTATTCGGGATAAACTTCAAGTTGATTATTAATAAAGATAATGCAATATAAATAGTCTGAGAAACAACAGATTAACTACTTGCTGCCCGGAGTACACTTGTTATTGGCTCCTAATAATATATGTCATGCTGAAATACATATATTACACTTCACCCTAAAAAGGTGAAAATAGAAAGCAAAAAAGTCAATGAGTCCCGACAATCAAATTTAATTATAATTGTTTAGAATAATAAGTGGAATCTTATTTATATCAATTAGTTCAACAAAAATTTAATTTATTAATTCCAACTGTTGTGAATAATATAAAAAAATGCAGATTGAATACAAAGGCTTTCAGGAATACTATTTTTATCATAAAACTTTGATATTAAAATATAATTGTATAAATTTGTTCATAGCTCATGCTATTGGTATAAGAGGAGTTGAGCAAGGGATGGAGGTGAAAATCAACAGGATTGTATTGCAGACATTG
>JAAYDB010000084.1 GCA_012729475.1 Bacteroidota bacterium | reverse complement strand
GATCTTCACTATTCTTCCGCCTGAAGAGATAAGAGAGCTGACAGAAAAACATAAACAATCTCCTCATGAACGCTTATTACAGAAAAAGCTTGCCGAAGAGATAACGGTTATGGTTCATTCAAGAGATGAATATGATTCAGCTGTCGAAGCTTCACAGATATTATTCGGAAGAGGAACAACCGAATCACTGAAGAAGATGAACGAAAACACTTTCCTTTCAGTTTTTGACGGTGTACCGACTTTTGATGTAAGAGAAGGTTTTATAAAAGACGGAATAACATTCTCTTCCTTATGTGCTGAGCAAACAAAAGTCTTTCAGTCGAAAGGTGAACTGCGGCGGTTGGTGCAGGGTGGAGGAGTTAGTCTTAATAAGGAGAAGATCAATGATCCTGATCTTATTATAAGTACTAGCCAGCTTCTGAATAATAAATACCTTCTTGTTCAAAAAGGGAAGAAGAATTACTATCTGATACGAGTTGTTCAGGTCTAACGCAGATCGGCTGCAATAATAGAGACATCGTCAAAGAGATATGGGTTTGAATCCGGAATACCAAGGGTGCTGATCATTTTGCGCAGGTTCATCTCAACAGGATCGCTGTTGGTTATGTGACGTACTATCTCTTTTGTCCCAATATCTTTCCCGTCATCTCCTTTCAGTTCTGACAGGCCGTCGGTATAACATATTATCTTCGAATGAGCAGTAATTACAATCTCTGTTGTGCTTATTTCGGGTATCTCGTCGAGCATGCCCAGACCTACACACGATGAAGTAAGATGGGTGATATCGCCCGTTTCAGTGTTGTAGAGAACAGGGGCATTATGAGCTGCGTTAATATATTCCAGTACCTTTTTTCCGGCATCGTAACGTGCAAGGAAAAAAGTGATAAATCTTTCTCCTGCTGCATTTGAGTTAACAATGTCATTGAGTTTATGGATGAGCGAAATGAGGCTGGTATCGGCTGAGAGAAGAGCTCTCAGGCTGGCCTGGAAATTAGACATAAGGATGGCTGCAGAGATACCTTTTCCCGAGACATCGGCAATACACAAACCTGTTTTGTCCTGTGACAGGCTCAGGCAATCATAATAATCTCCTCCCACCTCATAATGAGGATGATAGAAGCCGGTAACCACTATATGACGAGTATTAGGCATATGGCTGTTATCCGGGATAAGCATCTTCTGCATCCTGGACGCCAGTTCGAGTTCCTTTTTGATAGCTTCCTGCCGCAGGCTCTCATTATGCAGGCGGATATTTTCAATAGCCACAATTATAATATTGGATATTGTCTGAATGAAAGTAAGATGTTTGAGTACAGGACTCATCCCTTCACCTTCCTCTTCAATATCGCCTATGAAGATAAAAGCCAGATGGATATTATTATTGAAAACGGGCACTATAATATCTACTCCTTCAAATCCCATGTCGGATGACACATAGCTGATATCGTCAAGGTGAAGGAGGGATTCTTCTACATCAATTTTTTCCAGGGTGGGGGAGAATCCGCCGTTCATCAGACATTCCCAGTTATCTGATCTTTTGAAGATGAGTATCTTCCCAATGCCCAGGTCGTCTCTGAGAATGGATTCATATTTATTTAACAACTGATCAGTAGGGAGATTGGCATTTATCGACGTGGTAATATCCAGAAGCGCATCGAGCTTGAATTTTAAAACCTTTAATCTGTCGTTCAATAACCTTTTATCTCTCATTAGAATATATGTCAGCCTTTGTCCCGTTCCACATAAGCCTTTGCGCGGGTATCTATTTTTATTTTATCTCCTGTATTAATGAAGAGAGGTACCATTACTATACTTCCGTTTTCAACTTTTGCCTGTTTATAGGCATTGGTAGCAGTGTCACCTTTAACTCCGGGTTCGGAATACACAACTTCCATAACCACAAACTGTGGAAGCTCAACCGAAAGAACACTCTCTGTATCGGCATGAACAACCATCTCAACAGTCTGTCCTTCCATGAGAAACTCGGGGTTATCGATAAGGAATTCTTCGACATGTATCTGTTCAAAAGTCTCACAGTGCATGAAATAATATCCTATCTCATCCTTATAAAGATATTGGTAAGGTCGCCTTTCAACCCTTGCAACATTTACTTTTGTACCGGAAGAAAAAGTGTTGTCAAGGACTCTTCCTGTTTTGATGTTCTTAAGTTTTGTTCTTACAAAAGCCGGTCCTTTACCCGGTTTTACATGTTGAAATTGTACAATGGTATAGAGGTCGTTGTTGTATTCAATAACCAATCCGTTCCTGAAATCTGCAGTAGTAGCCATAAATATGTTTGTAATATAAGTATTAATATCTTATCTCGAGCGGGTAAACCAGGTTTTCATAATGTGCCAGTTCAACCATAAAAGCTCCGACAAAGATATTAAAACGAATTTTAACCGGTAAAAAATTTTTATCGGCAGAGAACCAGATGGAAACATCTTCCTGTGTTTTAAACAGTCTGCCTACTTCGGTCACAGGGTTGAATTTATAGGCTTTTATCTTACCGGCTTTTGTTTTAACAATTTCAGTCCCTTTATATTTAAGTATGACAGGATATAGTTCGTCTGTGAACCATGTTGTGATAGTAAATGAATCGTCAATAGACATCTCATGCATTCCGGGTAGTATTCTGTTACGGAACCAGTAGAAGCATGACAGGATATCATGTATCCCCTGTTGGGTAATATGTATCCCTGAAGCCTGACTTGTTAATATGGCAGAATCCTGCCTCGTTTTATGATCAAAGAGTACTTCATTATACCTTTTGTAATTCCCTTCGCTTATATTCCTTACTGATTTAAGCGGCAGTTCAGTCGCAGGATTGATATAACTTTCGTATATATCCCTTACTTCATAAAAAACATCGACCAGTCCCACTGTTCTCCCATCGAGAACTGAATGCCATGCCTCAATGCCATTGACAGTATCTCTTGAGAGTTGAAGGCTTACCTCTCCGCCTTTCAGTAAACCATAGTGTATTGTATAGAAGATCTTTTCTCCGGGCTGATACGTTGTGATCTGTCCTTTGGCATAAGCAAAGAAAAGTGCAAAAAGGCAGAAAAATATTGTTTTTTTCATCATTATTTATCATCAACGAACAATTTCCGGACCAAATTATTATTTTATATGAGTATCAGGAATCATTAATAATATTTACAAAATCGCTTGAAAATCAATTTATTTACCCCTACCCCAAGGGGAGTAAATTGATTTTCTTCGCTCCCCTTGGGGCCGGGGTAGACGAAGAAAAT
>JAAYDB010000083.1 GCA_012729475.1 Bacteroidota bacterium | reverse complement strand
CGGGCAGAAAGCAAATTTATTTTGGCTGTCTTTGCACAAAACAACACAGAAAGTTCTTCAGCCCGGAGGGCTGGACTTCCAATAGTACAGGTTCCACCGGGGCAGTGGCAATAAAACCGTTTCAACCCCCTTTCTTCAACTTCTTCAACTTCTTCAACTTTTCCAACCGAGGGAAAGCTACCGTCAGTCAGGATGTCATTTTGAAGTCAACCCCTCCAGGATTGTTGTTATGATGTAATGCACCTTTCCCGGGGTGGAACCCGGGCTACTGGGTGTTGACACCTCCGGTGTCATGGAAAAAAAGAATCAATGTGTTGCACAGCATTAAATTCCGGGAATAATTATATAAAATTTATTTTGGCTGTCTTTTGCACAAAAAGAGAAGAGGGTGACCTAAGGAGACACCCTCTTGCATATCATGTTGGAACTCACAGCGCCGCGGAAAAACCAGGATGATTCTTTATTATCCACGCATTTATGTTATGGTCTCAGAAAGACAGGTTAAGCCGGATATAAATATTCCGGCCTGGCTCAATACTTATACTTCCCCTGTTTGTTGAGAGATGATTTGTATAGTTTGTATCGGTAATATTATCAATACCTGCAAAAATCTGTAATCCTGTATTGTTGCCGAGCATTATTTTCTCTGAACTTAAAGCCATATCCAGACGCACAAATCCGTCTGTTTCCTGTTCTCCTGCAGATATTTTATCCTGTCTGGCCGCAGCGTTGGTAATAAACTCAGCTGACCCGATACCGGGATATGTATAACGTATACCCATCCGTCCTTTCAGTGGCGGTATGAGTGGCAGATTGGTATCTGATTCGGTGTCTTTTCCTCTTACATAGGAGCCAGTACCATAGAGAACAAAATTATTGTAGAAGTTATATTCAAAGCTGAAGTCGACTCCGTATAACAGCGCCCGGCTTACGTTTGAATTGATGAGGGCCGGCAGGGTGTCCGTTGTGGTACCTGAGGTCCCGGTGATCATAGTATAAATGAATTCTCCCGGTACTTCAACAATCATATTGGTGAGCTTATTCAAAAACAGACCTGCCTGGAAGTTAAAATCTTTCTGCCATTTCCTTATTCCCATATCAACGGACAATCCGCTTTCGGGATCCAGGGCAGGGTCTCCGAGACGTACAAAGTTGCCAAGGTCAATGTATTTAAACCGTTCTTCCAATGACGGAGCTCTGAATGATCGGGCAAGGTTAAAGGAGATATCAGTTGTGCGGGTAATATTATAAAGAAGTCCTGCATTGGCACTCCAGGATATGCTGTTTTCTTTTCCGTCGGCAAAGGTTATCCTGCGATCGGGATTGTCGTTCCTTACATCATTTATTATAAGATAGTCTACATCATAACCTTCTTTATTTTTTATCCATACACCGTCCAGCCGGCCTCCCAGTATAAGTGTAAGCTTTTCATTAAGAAACCTGGACTCATTCTGAACAAATAGTCCCGAACTGGTAAACCAGGATTCAGGTATAGGAGTTTCTCCCCTGACAATATGGTTGGTTTTTATTATCTCTTCTTCAGGGTTAAGAATATCTACTGTGATATATTTCGTTCTGTCGGTTGTTAATCTCCGTCCCCATACATCTGCTCCGGCAATAAGAGTATTATTGGGTGTCAGTTCCCAGGTGCTTTGTATCTGCCCGCCGTTGGTGAGATGTTGTCCAAGAGGAAGAAACTCTTCAGGGGTTGTCCGTTGTATATTCCCGTTGGGTAATGTTGTCTGGCTGACAGTGTTGGGGAGCATTGAAACATTCCTGTCAATATACTGATTGAAATAGCTGAAAGCAAGGCTACTGAGTTTATCGCCAATATTATTTATCTCATAACTGGCAGATAATAAGTTTCTTCCAATGTCAGTATAAGTGGCTTCGGCCGGACCCGGGAATGCATCACCACCGGGGATCCCAACATCGCTGGCCAGATAACGCTGAAACTGTATTTTGAAGAGATGATCAGTAAATGGTTTAAACCCCATTTTGGCTGATAAGTTATTGTAGGCAAACTGGCTGTTGGGCATTTCGCCTTCGGGGGTGCGTATGTCATCAGCTTTGCTGTAAGTGCCGCTTAACCTAATATACCACCTGTCAGCGCCTGTTGTGATATCAGCGTGTCCTGAAAACAACTTATTGGCAGAAGCAAATCCTGAAGCAAGATTGCCGGACACAAAAGGTTTCTGCGAGAAATACCCGTCTTTGGTAATGATATTCACAATACCACCCATAGCTCCTGTGCCGTATAGTGATGACTGTGCTCCTTTGATCACTTCAACCCTGTCAACATCATACATGTCGATCATACTCATGGAAGCAGTCAGATCGGTAGCCGTCTCTACCCTGTTGCCATCGATGAGGGTTACAAGACGGTTTTCACTCAAACCCCGGATATTGATATTGGTCGCCCAGACACCATCACTGCCCATGGCAATGCCCGATTCCTTTTCAAGAACATTAGCAAGAGTGAGAGACGATTGCTTCTGATAATCATAAGCTCTGACAACAGCCATGGGAGCAGGAAGATATTTTACCTGACGGTTTAAGCGCAGACTTGAAACGACAACCTCTCCCAGGTTATTGATACGCTTTGAAAAAGAAGCAGAATCAGCATTCAGTTCATGTTGATTATTTTCCTGCCCGAATGAATTTATTGACAAAGAAAATATACAAAAAGTAAAAAAGTAAAATAGTTTGTTCATGATTAGATGTTCTTTAATAGTACTGACTTGATCTGTAAACCCTCAAGACGACCCAAATGGCCTGTAAGGGATCCTATCTGATCAGTGGTACCTTCAAGAACAAGAGAAATAATACTGAGGTCATTGCTTCGAACCAGACCCTGGCGGCCTATGATAATATCAGAATGATCTGAAAGAATATCATTCAGAAGATGAACATTCTCGCGACTGTTGATTCGTATGATTACGGTTCCTATTCTCTTTTCCATCAGAATACCTCCGGATCAGTTTGGTGATTTGCCTTTTTTAACTTTGACCGCAACTTATGCTCCGGCCTCAGTAATCATTAAAAGCATTTAATTTTTGCAGTGCAAATATAAAAAAAAGAATATATCAGGCAAAAAACAGATATTTTTATAGTAGAAAGATCAAAATTGAAAACAAGGGAAAATGTACTCAGGATTCATGATACTAACAGAAAATAGATAGCTTTGTGCAAAGCTGTATAATGAGGGTTAGCGGATTAATACTAATAATTGTTGCCATGACTGCTGTGGCATGTCAAAACAGCCGCAGGGATTCTTCTGATATGGATGAAATTACCATTGCCAGTCTTAAAGGACCTTCTTCAATGGCCATTATCAGATTCATTGACAGTGTCAGCCACATAAAAGACACGAAAGTAAAAATTGAAATACTCGATGAACCTATCCAGGTAAGGAAAATGATGCTCGAAGGCAGTGCTGATTTTGCTCTTCTTCCCACTACCATGGCAGCTATTTTATATAATAAAGGGCTTGAATATAGACTTATAGCAATTCCCGTATGGGGGACTCTGTATCTTTTTGGTCAGGATACAACAATTACTGTATGGGATGATCTGAGAAACAAAAAGGTAAATGTAATGGCCAGAGGAATGACTCCGGATGTCCTTTTCCGCTATCTGCTTGAAGGTAACGGACTGGACCCGGATAATGATCTTACACTGGATTACAGATTTCCCACACATATTGACCTGGCCAATGCAGTGGCGGCAGGACAGGCAGAACTCGGGGTTATATCCGAACCTCTTGTCAGTCTTGTCATGAAAAGAAACAAAAATGTACATATTATATTTGATCTGAACGACGAATGGAATGACTTGCAGGGTATCCCTGTTGCCCAGACAGCTTTTATGGTAAAAGACAGTTTTGTTGACCGGGAACCTGAAATGACAGAGCAGATTATTAAGGCTTGTGAGAGATCTGTTTATTGGGTTAACAGTAATCCTGACAGTGCAGCTCATCTCATTGTAAAATATGGTATACTGCCGGACTATGAGGTGGCCTTAAATGCCATTCCTCGTTCCAATATGGTTTTTAAAAGGGCTAATGACCTGAAAGAGGGGATTGCAGATTATCTGAATGTTTTCTATACAATGAATCCTGATATTATCGGAGGGAGGATGCCGGATGAAGGCTTTATTTACTAAAGGACAATTTCTAAGTATTGCATCGGTGATCATCATGCTGCTGTTATGGAAACTACTGGCGGTCTGTTTTGATTCTGCCCTCATCCTGCCTTCTCCCGAAGCAACACTGTTAACTGTTGTCAGACTTTTTACCGATACTGATTTCCTTTTTATAATTGGTACTACTGTCTTACGCGGACTAACAGGTTTTGTGATTTCAGCTTTTCTGGGATTATTTCTGGGAATATTTGCGGGGATCAGTCCGGGCTTCAACGCTTTTCTCCGGCCTGTTCTTGTGACAGTACGCTCGGTACCTGTCATCTCTCTTATTCTTCTTGCCCTGATCTGGTTCAATGCTGGATCAGTTCCGGTTTTTATTGCACTGCTTACAATGTTCCCTTTTATATGTACCAATGTTATTGACGGCATACATAGTGTTGATAAAGATATTCTTGAAATGGCAAAGTTCTACCGGATAAGCCGGAGCAGGATAGTACGGGAGGTGTATATTCCCGCTATAATGCCTTTTATCATCAGTGGAGCATCCAGTGCCATGGGTATAGGATGGAGAGCCATCATAATAGGAGAAGTGCTCAGCCAGCCGAAATACGGAATAGGTACTGTTATGCATATTGAACAGACCTTCCTTAAAGTGGATGCTGTTATTGCCTGGACATTAATTGCCGTACTCTTAAGCTATGGCTTTGAGAAAATTATAAGATGGAGTGAAAACAAAATCGTTAACTGGAAATTTTAACTATGTCCATTTACATCGACAGGCTTAATAAGGATTACAGTAACATAACCCTGTACAAAAATTTCAGTATACAATTTACTGAGAATATAATTACTTGTATTCTTGGGCCTTCAGGATGTGGTAAGACAACACTCCTGAATATCATGGGGGGTATAGTGTCTCCTGACAGCGGTTTTTTATCGGGTTTTGACGGAAGATTACTATCATATATTTTTCAGGATCCGCGTTTATTACCATGGAAAACGGTCAGGGACAATATTGAGTTTGTGATGGCACGTGACATTACTCTTACAGAAAGGAGAAAAGAAAGTGACAGGCTCATAAAACTTGTTGATCTTGAAGGTTTTGCTGATTACTATCCTGCCCATCTCAGTGGAGGTATGCGTCAGCGCGTATCTATTGCCCGTGCATTTGCATGCCACAGCGATATAATACTTATGGATGAACCTTTAAAGGGACTTGATATTGCATTGAAGCAAAACATGATAAAGGCCTTTTCACGTATATGGAAAACAGATAAAAGAACTGTAATCTTTGTGACTCATGATGTTGAAGAAGCTCTGATGCTCGGTGAGGAAATTTATGTTTTCAGCAGACCTCCGGTGGAAATAACAGCTCATGAAACAATCAATGTGCCTGTTGATAATCGTCAGCCTGACATGACACAGTTAAAAAACCTCAAACTCAGATTATTCAAAGCTCTTGGCCAGGGACAGGAATAAATCATACCTTACCCGGGAAAATCCTAAAAAAAAAATCTTTTTTCTATGTGCTGAAATATTAATCAGTTACCATCCTTTATGTCTATGTATCTGTTAATTATGTTTAAAATTGTTACGAAAAATTTTGTTTTTTTGTATTTTTACAATTGCAGGTGAATGACTTTGAGGATAAAACAAATAATTTAAACACATGAAGGCAATTCGATTATTGGTCATTACCTTTTTCCTGCTGACTGTATCGTATAGTGATCTTGGGGCTCAGCAAATATCCGATGAAGAAAGGCTGTACTACTACATTAATGTTGAAAACACCTCTGCTGCATCAAATCTGGCACGTAATATTGAAAATCCCAATTATGTTGATATCTATGATCAGAGCTTACTGATGCATGCTTCTGCCAGAGGTCTTCTACCGGTATGTAAAATTCTTCTGAGAGGGGGAGCAGATCCGGATATGCAGGCTATAGACGGTGTAACTGCTGGTATGTATGCTGCATACAATGGTCATACAAGGATAGTGAAGTTATTGCTCGAAAAGGGAATATCTGTCGACATACAGTCTGTTGACGGTTTTACTGCGCTCATGATCGCTTCACAGAACGGCCATAATGATATTGTAAGGTTATTTTTGGAAAAAGGTGCAAACCTTAACCTGCAGGCATCTGACGGATATACTTCTCTTATGCTGGCAGCGGAAAACGGGCATCTGGATATTGTCAGACTATTGCTTGATAACGACGCAAAAATAGATATGCAGGATGACAGTAAAGTTACTACTGCCTTAATGCAGGCCTCTCTGTATGGTTTCCGGGATATAGTATCTCTGTTACTGAGCAGGGGTGCAGATCCTGATCAGAGAAACACTGAAGGGACTACACCTCTTATGGCAGCCTCTCTTTATGGCCATTCAGACATAGTCAGATTGTTGCTGGACAATAATGCAGAAATAAATGCAGAATCTTCCGATGGAACGAATGCTCTTTTCCTTGCTTCACTGAACGGACATACAGATGTTGTAAAAATATTGCTTAACAAGGGAGCAAGACCCAGCAGTGCTGAAAACGACGGAGCATATGCTCTCTCTATAACAGCTTCGGATGAAGTGGCAGAAAGAATAAGGATGACATTATATGAAGGATACAGCGATGATGATTATTACGGAGATAAGATGACAGCTATGCTGGCTTATAATAAAAACGGACTTCTGGAAGCAGTGCGGGTGTCAGATGGTATGGGGAATCCCAATATATTTCGTAATACAGATAAAGCCACAGCTTTTATTCGGGCTGCCAAAAGCGGCCAGATAGGCATTGTGAAGCTGGCTATAAAACCCGATGCCCGTTTCAGCCGGAACAGAACGGCTAGGTTTACTGATCTCATGGTTGCTTCTATGAACGGTTATACTGAGATAGTGAAAATGCTGGCTGATAACGGGGCAGAATTGAATCTTAAAAGTAATGAGGGAGAAAGTGCTCTTATTTTTGCTTCACAAAACGGGAATACTGAAGTAGTACGGGTCTTACTGGAAAAAGGAGCTGACAGGTATATCAGGGACAATAAAAACAAATCAGCTATGGATTACGCCAGCAGTCATGATGTTAAAACACTTCTTTCCAGGTAAATACATACCCTTTCCGGAAATTTCCGAATGATACGGGAATACAGGTGCGTTCCTGTATTCGTTACTTATTCACTGTTAATTCAGATTACTCAAGTTTGATGCTGTTGTTCTCAGCCCATTCATTTAACTCATTCCTGATACCTGAGATCAGTTTGGGTGAAAAACGGTGAAATATAACTCCACGTTCATCGTAAACCTTCAGGTCTGCTGAACCCTTTATTTTTTCAACTTTGTGTCTGCATATTTCTGTGATACTTACAGAATCAATACCACAGAACTCTTCCAGCTCATTTAGAAACTTATACACATTGCAGGGTTTGTCATAAGATACAGTGAAATAATTTTTCAGTGTTGGCAATCTGTCATCTTTTGCTTCAAAGATAACATAGGCCGAAACAAGAGAATCATTACTGAATGTCTCCAAACAGCTTACAGTGCAATTTCCTCCGTTGAATATTGAAACCGTTTCCTTGGTTTGTGCGTGCGATATCAAAGGAATTAAAAATAAGAAAATGATTAATTTTTTCATGACACTTATCCTTAATTAACTTCTAATCAGAATTTTTATTAAAGTTACACCAAATAGAAATTCAAGTCAATTTTTTTTTATTCTCTTTTTAGTCTATCTGCAGATCCTGTTTTTCTTATACATCCTTTAAAAGCAAAAAACTAACTTTCGTAAAACAGGGATAGTTATTTTGAACACAAGAAGTGTCTCAGGAATTGTTTATATATAAATCTGATAATCTGAGAAAATGCAATATTACACTGATGCTTATGAGCTGCAATGTGTAAATCAATAAGATATAAAGAGTTTATCACAGCAATTGAATTTTGTGAATCTTATGATTATTTTTATGATCTGATATTTTGAAAATAAAACAATACTGTACTATTATGATAGTAACTTGTGTATATGTTCACGTAAAACCGGAAGCTGTTGAAAGTTTTATTAAGGCTTCCAATGAGAATCACCTTGGCTCTGTCAGCGAACCGGGTAATCTGAGATTTGATTTTGTTCAACAGGCAGATGATCCCTGCCGTTTTATGTTTTATGAAGCATATGAATCGGAAGATGCAGTATCTGCTCATAAGATGACTCCTCATTATAAAAAGTGGCGCGATACAGTAGCCGATATGATGGCGGAACCTCGTAAAGGAGTGAGATATAATATTCTTCAGCCTGATGACCCTTCAAAATGGTAAAGTCTTTTAATTTTGCAAAACTGCCTTTGGTTTTTTTCGGGAAAAGTAAAATAGCTCTTCTTCCCGGACTGATAAAGAAATACGGTAATTCCATCCTGCTTGTAACGGGCAGGAATTCCTTCCTTAATTCGGATGCATCTGAGAAACTGTCGGCCGGTCTTGAAGAGAACGGTATTATATACCATAGAGTTATAATATCAGGTGAACCTTCTCCGGGTGTGGTTGACAAAGCAGTAAAAGAGTATGGCAGACTGCCTGTTGATGTTGTTGTAAGTATTGGAGGAGGGAGTGCTATTGATGCCGGGAAAGCTATTTCGGCCATGATGTATAAGGATGATCCTCTGGAGGTCTATCTTGAAGGGGTAGGCACAAAGGATCACCCGGGTACCAAAGTCCCATTTATTGCAGTACCAACAACTTCCGGGACAGGCAGTGAGGCTACTAAAAATGCCGTGATCTCTCGTACCGGAAAGAACGGATTTAAAAAGTCCCTGAGGCATGATAATCTGGTACCGGATATTGCAGTTATTGACCCTGAACTCACCCTGAGTTGTACTCCCTCAGTAACTGCTGCCAGCGGAATGGACTGTTTTACCCAGCTCACTGAAGCTTATCTGTCGGATAAGGCCTGTGAATACACAGATGCTTTTGCCCTTGAAGGACTGAAAGCACTTAAGTCTTCTCTTGTCCCGGCATTTATCCATGGTGATGATATTGAAGCAAGAACAAACATGTCCTTCGCTGCCCTTACCTCAGGTATATGTCTTGCAAATGCCGGACTCGGGGTTGTTCATGGTTTCGCATCATCAATAGGAGGATTGTATGATATTCCTCACGGACTGGTGTGCGGGACACTGATGGCCTCTGCCAATAAAGTGATAGTTAACAGATTAAGGGTAAAAAGCCCGGATAATACAACCCTGAAGAAATATGTTGTGCTGGGAAAGATCTTTCTTGATGAAAAAAAACGTCCGGATAGTTATTATATTGATGGCTTTGTTGATTACCTGTATGACATTACAGATCAGTTGGCCCTGCCGGGATTGAAAAAAAGCGGGATACAGGAAAATGCTCTCAGAGAAATAGCATCTTTAACAGATAATAAAAATAATCCGGTAAAACTGGATACTGATGATATGACTGAAATTTTATCTGAGAGATTTTGATGATCCTTTCAGAAATGTCTTCCTGGCGTAGGTTCTTTTTCTGATTATATGTTACGAAATCTTACACTATCTATCTGTGCAGGAAACTATAAAAACGGCATGGTTCAGATTTTATGAAGAGTTAAATGATTTTCTCCCTTCGACAAAAAAGAAAATCCTGTTTCCCTGTCCCTTTAAGGGAAATCCTTCTGTGAAAGATATTGTTGAATCTCTGGGGGTGCCTCATCCAGAGGTTGATCTGATACTTGTCAACAGCAATTCTGTTGATTTCTCATATAAACTGTGCGATAAGGATCATGTTTCCGT
>JAAYDB010000082.1 GCA_012729475.1 Bacteroidota bacterium | reverse complement strand
TTTGGGAATCTTTCCAATGATGGAATCAGAATGTTGAATTAACAACATCAGATTCTCAGGGGACATATTATTTATATTCAAAAACGATATGGACTATAAGGCCGGGATAAAAGCATTTTCTCTGTTTCGTTCTATAGTATTGGGAGCAGTCAATAAAGATTAAAAAAGTGTTCAGTATCTGTTATATTCTCTAATCCCAGAATCCAGCAGACTTCAGCAAGATCTGAAAAATCCAGTCCACCCGATGAAACTGCCTCGTTATTATAACGTCCTTCTTTCCCGTTATACTTATTTGCCAGATCAATGGCAAGCTCCCATATATCTTCCAGGCGGGGGTCAGTGATCTCTTCTTTCCATCGGGTATATCCCGGAGAACGGAATCCAGGTGTTCCGTTCCCGGCTACATTACCATCAGCTATCTTATGATAATCAGTATTATTCTTTACGAATAGCAGATTCTCCGGTGATGTCGATTGTTCATTCCAGTCGCTGTGTTGAACAACATGGATACGCTGAGAAACAGGTATGTCAGGCATATCAGCCTGTATAGCCTTTATCAGTCTGGCCGTAAAATCAGACTGACCTGCTTCTGCAATCCATATGTCACCATTATTGATAAGTGTCGACTTAATAATGATTACGACTTTCTTAGCAGCATTTTCTGCATCTTCATGTGCGTTTGTCCAGTTGTTTCCAAAAGCCAGTTGAAACAAGGGTTCCGGAGAGACATATAAACCTTCCTGAATTCCATAAGTACCTGCAACTGCATGATAATTGATTTCTGAAAGTCCTGATCCGGACAATAATGTAATAAGAGCTGCCACAGAATGAAGGTCATCCACATCTGTTTTGCAATCATACTGTACTAATAACAAGTCTTTTTCAATATCAAAAAATCCGGCATCCGGGGGTTCAATATTGAGGGCATTACTGTTAAAAGGCAGAAAGATTATTGCTATTATAAATAATAATAGAATTTTATGTCTCATATATTGTGTTTTAATTATTTGTTGATAATTGAATATCTGTACTCATCACATATCTTGTTATTCTTGAAGACTGATTTTTCAGATATATACTCCAGTTTATACCCCGCTTTTTCAAGCACTTTCTGTGAAGCTTTGTTGAAATCAAAAACTCCTGTGTAGATTCTCACCAGATCCAGATCATTGAAACCGTAATCTGTTATCAGCCGGACAGCTCTTGTAGCTATTCCCTGTCCCCAGTATGGTTCCCCTATCCAGTAACCTATCTCTGCCGTAAGCCTGTAAACATCTGTTTGCCTTACAAGGCCAATGCAGCCTGCAAATTCGCTGTAATATTCTATTGCAAAGGTTACCTGAGGGTCTTCACTATTACAATGTTCAATGAAATCCACAGCATCCTTTTCGGTATAAGGAAAGGGTATATAATCGCGGACATTATCCCAGATCTTCCTGTTATTGCATAATGCTGCAAGTATTTCTGAATCAGAAAGTCTGAAAGGCCTCAATTGTATTGTATTGTCAGTTAATTCCATCTTAATACAGAATTGATGTTCAAAACTAAATAAATATAAGATACCACATGATGCCTTATGATTTTTTTGATGGATTTTTTACTGAACTGAATAGCTTGTCTCATTGATGATATCGCTTATTTCATAAGGCTCAAAATTACTGGTTGACAGGATGACGGGATCACTCCATACGACATTTTCCTGTTTTTCCCTTCTTTGTAAAACGTGATGATCCTTCGGCAATGTTAAGCATGATACTGAAGGAAGCCCTTCTGAATTGATCGCAGGTCACTTTGTCAGCATTGCTCAAGCTTAATATACTTTTTGAATCAAGACAAAATGCTTTTGCCTTGGAATAAACAATAAGTTTCTTAAAATCAAACATAAGGCGATATGTTTTAGCAAGACAGTATCAAATTTAAGAAGAAAGTGTGAGTTTGAGTGCGAAGCGTGAAAGAAAAAAGAGTGAGTGTGTCTTCGTGTCTTCACACTCACTCTTCACACTCACTCTTTTTTATGCTCCCCAGGCTGGACTCGAACCGGCGACCCACGGATTAACAGTCCGTTGCTCTAACCAACTGAGCTACTGAGGAATTTTTTTAAACTGCCATTTTTTATTCAGCGTGCCAAAAGTAAGGGCTTTTAGTGAATTAAGCAATATCTTTAACAAAATTTTTAAATACTTTAAAATACAAATGCTTTTTAATCATTTATACCAAAGAGTAAATGGTTAAAAGGATGTTCAACAGATATTAAATATATAATGCTTATGAAGAAAATTATTGGAATAGGAAATGCTCTTGTGGATATTATGGCAATGATAGACGATGATGGTATGCTGGACTCTTTTTCACTGCCAAAAGGAAGTATGCAGCTGGTTGACCGGCAGCAATCAGAATCGATAAAGAAAGAGATAGAGAGTTTAATCACTACTGAGACTTCAGGTGGGTCGGCTGCCAATACCATGCACGGACTGGCCATGTTGGGGGCTGATGCAGGTTTTATCGGGTCGATAGGAAAAGACAGGACAGGAGATCTTTTTGAAGATGATATGAAAAGAGCAGGAGTTAAAACACATCTCCTCCGACGTGACTATGTGACAGGGACAGCTGTAACATTGATCTCACCTGATAAGGAAAGAACTTTTGCAACTCATCTGGGTGCTGCTGTTGAAATGAAAGATATAGATATTAGCGAAGATATGTTCAAAGGGTATGATATACTTTATCTGGAAGGATATCAGATAATTGACCGTGTCCTTGTGGAAAAAGTCTGCCGTCTGGCCAAAGAGAATAAAATGGAAATTGCAATAGATCTGGCCAGCTATAATGTTGTTGAAGATAACAGAGACACTTTCCTGATGATCATTGAGAAATATTGTGATATAGTATTTGCAAACAAAGAAGAAGCAAGATCACTGACAGGACTGGATAGTCAGGAAGCGCTTGAGGAGATATCGAAAATATCTGCAACAGCTGTTGTAAAGGTTGGAGAAGAAGGATCATGGTTAAAAAGTAAAGGACAGGAGGCGATCAGGATAAGTCCCCTGCCGGTTGACTGTTGCGATACAACAGGTGCTGGTGACATGTATGCTGCAGGATTCCTGTATGGTTATGCCAATGGCTGGTCACCTCAGAAAAGCGGCGCCTTAAGCTCTCTGCTTGCCGGAAAGGTAATAGAAAATGTAGGGGCACGGATTGAAAAACAAAAGTGGCCGGAAATTATTAAAGGGATATCGCAAATGATTAGAGACTAAAAAGATTGTCCCGGTGAAATATAAAATTCCCCGGACAACTTTTATCAGTGAGGGTGTGAGATATGCACTAAATTTCTGTAAGAATAAAATCACATATTGTTCTGTTTCCTTCGCTTATCTCAATGCCTGAATAACTTACGGTATCGTGGTTTTCTTTTGTGGCAAATACTGAATAACTGCCTGCAGGGATGCCCGGCAGTACATACTGACCGCTATTGTCGGTATAAGTGGTCGAAATGACACTGTCCTGCTCAATCCATATCTCTGCATCAGGTAACATTTCCTCGTCAGTATTCGTTACTTTTCCTTCTATTCTTCCCGCAGTGGTATTGTTCACCGCCCTGATAACCGGTTTAAAGATGAAGCCGTCAATGCCGGCAGGTGATTCCGGATTGCCTCTGAGAATGAATGATCGTGACAGGTCGAAATCAATTAGTAGTTCTGATGTAAGACCGCCTTCCACTTTCACTTCCGGTCTGATGAAAATTTTGATACCAGTTGCCTGGCCGCTGGGGACTTTTACATTAAAAGAACCTTCATTATCTTTAAGTACAAGGCTTGCTTCATCAACATAGAGCCTTAGCAGATTGTAGCTTCCCTGCGGTATTTCTATTTCAGCGAGGGTCTCAGTGACACCATTCCGAAGCTCCAGCAGATTGAGAGAGACAGGCTCTTCGTATATGGTCATGAAAGGATTACCGTCAGGTATACCGTCACCTGTTCTTCTTATCTCAATCTTGTTGATGGTAACCCATGCCGATTCAATATTTTCAATACTGAAAGGTGCATCAGTCACTTTAATTGATAATCTTCCCGGTCCTTCGCTATCGGATGACTTGCTGCATCCGGAAAGGAAAAAAATAAGGGATAATGCTATAACACTCAAAAACATCTTTTTCATAATGAACACATTTTATTGACTTCTCTCTGAGGAAGAGCCATGGGGTTTAACTTAATTTATTTGCTTATTATTCTGCTGTCAGTCTTTTTTTTGCTGCTACTGTCAGATAATTTTTTCTTTTCTTTTATTATTTTTCTATCTTCTTTAAATGATGGTTTCTTCTTTAAACCGGCATGCAGAAGAGTACCGTCTTTTTGATTTGCCTTAATTATTCCAGGAGCTGTGCCTCTGTATTTATTTTTTGTCAGGGGCCGGTCTTGATGGAGGAGAGAATCTTCCCTGCAGTCGCAATTCTGTTGCTCCGGTTGTATATTGTTATGACCTCCGGCAGATGAAGCAATCAAGAGGATTACAGTAATTATGAAGATTGTCTTTTTCATTTGTGCCAGGGATAAAAAACTATATCATAGTATTTATACCACGAATCTAATACTACACAAATGAAGGAATCATGAATTTTCAGGAAAAACAAAAGAAAACATTGTCCCTTTTCCGGGTTCAGAGCTGACAGATATTTTTATTTCATGAAAATCGGCTATTGACTTGGCTATTGCCAGACCTATTCCTGTGCCGTCATTGCTGGCCGGATCTTTCATCCTGAAGCGTTCGAAAAGCATTTTTTTCTGCCGGTCACTCAATCCTTTTCCTGTATCCTCAATACTTAAGATAAGCCCTTTATTGGTCCTTTTACCTTTTATTCTTATCTCTCCTCCCCGGGAGGTGTTTTTAATAGCATTGTTAACAATATTGAAGAACAATGAGAAGATAAGTGATCTGTTGGCTTTGCTTACTGTGAGGTCATCGTTTATATCCGTTAATACCCGGATGCCGGCATCATCTGCCACCGGACTGATCTCTGAGATGATTTCAGTCAATAAGTCTTTTAAAGAAAAAGTATCTTCCCGAAGATACTGGTGACTTTCTATCCTGGCTATCATGAGCAGGGAACTTACAAGGCTTTGAAGACGGTGGAGGGTAGTAAGAGATTCTTCTGTCTTTTTTTCTACGACCGGATCAAGCTCTTTTTCCAGCAGGATGTTTTCGAGTTTGCTTCTCAACACTGAAACAGGGGTCATCAGTTCATGAGAGATATTAACGGTGATTTCTTTTTCTTTCTGAAAAAGGAGGTTTATATGGTTCATCAGTTCAATAAGAGCCTTGTCGAGGAGAACGAAATCGGATGTGGAAGTTTTTACGGGAGTCTTTTCGAAAAGACCAGGGTCGGATATCTGTTTTAACTTATCCCTTATCTTATCAAGAGGTATCAGCACTACTCTTGTGTATTGAAGATCTGCAAAGGAAGTAATAAGAATTATTGAAACAAGAAAGAGCAACATCAGCCTTTTTATATTCTTTTCGGTACGAAGGATACTGTTAAGGCTCGTGCCCACTTCGAGCAGGTATTTTTGTCCGTCAACAATAAAAGAATAGTTCAGTACACGGTAATCTGTCTCTTCTTCATCAAGCAATCGGGGTGTGACATCAATATAATTAAGATCTTCAGTTATGTTTATTTTCTCCAGACTTATAAATTCTTCTTTAAGAATGTTATAACTTCCGAAGGAAGAGGAGGAGTCAGAACTGATGAAGGGTTCAATACCTATTTCGGATATAAGCTCAATAACCTGTTCTCTCTTTTGAATAAGGTCATTATCGACTTGTCTGAGGTTGATTCTCTGAATAAGGAAAGGCATTAAGGCCAGGAATAATGCAGTGAAAATTATTTTCGACAACAGATTAAAGAGGGAAAGCTTTGTTTTCAGTTTTAGCATAGACGCAGCTTATTTAGTCCTGTTCTTCTGAACTGATCCTGTACCCTACACCTCTGACTGTCTCGAGCCAGGGAGTGGGAGAATGAAAATTAAGCTTTTTCCTGAGATTTTTTATATGAACATCAATAAAATTACTGTCGTACTGATCATCCAGAATATTTCCCCATATATGTTCGTAGAGCTGATGGCGTGTAAGTACTTTTCCTCTGTTAAGGGCAAGGTATTGTAGCAGGTCGTACTCTTTTTTCGTCAGATCCACTTCATGGTGATTATTCATCAGTTTTCGTGATTGCAGCTGCATTTCAAAATCGCCGAGAGATATATTGTTTGTGTTCACCCTGAATTTTCTTCTGGCTACTGCATTTATCCTTGACAGTAGTTCTATGAGGGCAAATGGTTTGGCTATGTAGTCATCGGCTCCCAGGTCAAGGCCTTTAACTTTATCTTCCACATCACCCCTGGCTGTAATGATTATAAATGAAGCTTCACTGTTCATTTTGCGGGCTTCTGTGATCAGATCCAGCCCATCGTAATCGGGCAGGCCCAGATCGAGAAGCACGAAATCGTATAGATTAATGGCAATTTTTTCTGATGCCTCTGTTCCTGTGAAAGCCAGGTCGCAGAGGAAGTTCTCTGAATGGAGAAACTTTTCAATTTCTCTTGCCAGACTTTTCTCATCTTCTACAATAAGTACATTCATGGAAATTATTTTGGAGAAATACGGTAAAGGAGGCTGAGCGTCAGGATAAAACCTCTAGTTCCGTTCTGTTCATTTTCTTCATAAAGGGGTAAGACATATCCGGGTTCAGCTTCTATTGTAAAAGAGGATGAATTAAAGCTGACAGGGATACCGAAATCAATTTCCAGGCATCTGAAGCTGCTTGAGTATTCAGTATTTGTCGAATGCTGGCTGTTCCTGCCGTTTTTCCAGAAAGGAGGAGATATCTGAACAGGTGATCCGGTGTCTGTTTCCATTGTGGTCAGGGAGCCACATATCAGGTTCACATAAGGGTCGAAGGCAAAGAAGAGATCTTTTGAAGTGAACCCAGGAGTCTGGAAATATCTTGAGTTTCTGATTTGAAAGAAGACATTGTTATCTTCAGAGAACATCCCGCCGGCCGAGAGTTTCGAATAAAGTATTTTCCAGTCAAATCCAAAGGTTACATCGGTATAGAGAAAATTTCCAAAGAGAGTGTCCCTGAGCGATGGAGCCACATGATAATAAGATGAGGCGGCTGATATGTCGAACCAGGAGTTAAAAACATGGCTGAAACTTACGGAAGTCATATTAAAAGCAATGAATGGATTCCGTTCCGCAAGGTGAACGGGAGCCAGGCTAATATACAGCATATCCCTGTAGCCATAGGTAAGCGTTGTATAAGCATAAGGCTGGTTTTGTGATATTGTGGATCCCAGATAAATCATGTTATTACCATAGCCCAGGCCTGCATATAAGCTGTGGGGTGACAGGTCTGGCTGTCCCGGGTCGTTGTCAGGGACAGTCACATTATCTGTCTGAGCGGCACAATTCAGGGGATGGATAAGAAAGATCACCATGAATGATACCCAAAAGATATTAGTATATATTAATTTCTTCATTTCAGAAATCAATCACAGTTATATTATCTCTTTCCCGGCCTGCCTGCGCCTCCCGGTTTTCCGACACCTCTGGGGATACCGGATCCTGATGGTCTGACAATGTTTGGGCGGGCACCTCTGGCTTTACTCATATCAGGTCTGGCACCTTTGACCTGTTTAACTTTACCGGGAGTTACTTCATCCGGCCTGTTGGCTTGTGCTTTAACATTTCCGGCATTCTCTCCCTGTTCCCTGGCACCAGTCGTTTCCTGTGACTGGCTGCGATTACGGTTTCTGTTTCCGTTCTGAACCTGTTCCTGTTCCTGAGCTTCTTTTTCCGATCCTGTGTTCTGATTACTTAATCTTAAAGTGTCAGTTGCAGTATTAGCGGATTGTGACTGGCAAAGGCCTGCACTTATAAAGAACAGGAAAACAAGAGTTAGTATATATTTTGACATAAGAGCCTCCTCTCTTTTTTATGGTAGATTAATCAGCCTGTTCATCTTCAAATAGTTTGAAAAATAATAGACTTTTTGTAATACAAAAATATCCTATATAGATGAAGAAATGATGAAATTGTTATAATATTTGTCGGGAGATCAAAGTATTACTTAGTAAGCTGGCAGTTTAAACCCGTTATGATAATCGGGAGTGATAAGTTTATTGGCTGCTGATGTATTGAACTTTTGTTTTTTATTATCCCATGATACTTTTTCTCCTGTGCGGTATGCTATATTCCCCATTTGTGCTACCATTGCCACCTTACATCCTATATCGATGCCGGCATTCAGTTTATCCGGGGTATTGTTTTTCATGCAATCAAGGAAATTTCTTACGTGGATATCAAGTCCAGTTCCAGTGTTTTTCTGCAGGGGGACAGCTTCTATCATCTTTTTCTCAGGGAATACTTCCCAGCCGTTACGGTCGAGGACGAGAGTCCCGTATTCTCCTGTATAGGCCATTCCGTGAGGTCTTTTCCAGTTACCGAGACCGATGCCGATGCTATGTTCCCATGTTAGGGAGAAATCTTTAAAATCAAACACAGCCGTCATTGTATCCGGAGTCTCCATGTCATCATCCGGAAAAGCATATTTGCCTCCTGTAGCCATCACTGATTCGGGAATACTTTTGTCCATGCCGTAGAGAATATAATCGATTAGATGAACGCCCCAGTCAGACATTTCTCCTCCTGCATATTCCCAGTGCCATCGCCAGTTATGGTGAAAACGGTTTTGATTAAAGGGTCTCATGGGAGCCGGACCCAGCCACAGTTCATAATTAACTCCCTGTGGTGTTGGAGAATCAGGAACTTTAGGGACAGCAGTCTTCCAGTCTATGAATGACCATGCCTTACACATCCTGATTCGTCCCAGTTTGCCTGACTTTAAATAATCCATGGCATCAACAAAATGGGGCTGACTGCGTTGCCATTGTCCTACCTGAACTATTTTACCATGTTTTCTGACAGCCTTTTGTATAATATCTATTTCCGCTATTGAATTGCCAACAGGTTTTTCGGCATAAGCATGTTTACCTGCTTCAAGAGCATCACAGAGGATCAGACAGTGCCAGTGATCAGGTGTTCCTATAATCACGGCATCAATATCTTTGTTTTCCAGCATATATCGGTAGTCAACATAGAGCTTCGGCCTTTTATATCCAAGTTTTATAAGATCATCGGTGCGCCTGTTCAGGACATTTCTGTCAACATCACATAATGCAACACATTCAACTTCAGGGTTTTTAAGAAAAGAAACAAGATCATTCCACCCCATGCCGTAACCACCTATCATAGCTACGTTTATCCTGTCATTAGCAGAAACTCCTGTCGCCGAAAAAATTTTGTTTTCTCCGGGTATAACTGATGCTGCTGCAAACAAAGATGCTGTCCTGATGAAATTTCTTCGTGAAGGTGCCATATATTTGGAATTGTTAAAAATTAAGCCGCTATAGCCGGAGATCAGAAGAGACCATGCAGTTCTGCATTGATCTTATCTATTACTTCACTGAGATGATCTTTGTTATTGGGAAAATTATAATGATCAGCTTCAATAATAAGTAATTTCCCGAGGTTATAAGTTTCTACCCAGGCTTCATATCTTTCGTTTAGTCTTTTGAGGTAGTCGAGGCGTATAGAACTCTCATATTCACGTCCTCTGGCCTGGATCTGACTGACTAGTGTAGGGACAGAAGCCCTAAGGTAAAGGATCAGATCAGGGGGTTGGATAAGAGAACTCATGAGTTCGAAAAGTGATGAGTAATTCTCAAAGTCACGGGTCGACATAAGTCCCATGGAGTGCAGATTAGGAGCAAAGATATATGCATCTTCATAAATGGTCCTGTCCTGTATGATTGTTTTTTCGGATTTCCTTATCTCAATTATCTGGGTGAAACGTGTATTCAGAAAATAGATCTGCAGATTAAAAGACCAGCGCAGCATATCTTCATAAAAATCGTTAAGATAAGGATTCTCATCAACACCTTCATAATGAGGAGTCCATCCAAAGTGTTTTGCCAGGAGACCTGCGAGAGTTGTTTTTCCTGATCCAATATTTCCGGCTATAGCGATATGCATAATTCATGTTTTTGAGTTTATAAAAGTATTAAAAAATAGGAAGATTACATCACAAAAACGTGGAGCATATAACAGCAGGAGCATCTCAATCCTCAAGAATCCTGTATATTTCTTCTATATAATCACGGTTATTTGATAAACGGGGAACTTTGTTCTGTCCGCCCAGCTTATTCTTTGATTTGAGCCAGTTATGAAATGTGCCTTTGGGGATAGATTTGACAACAGGTCTGATGAGATTAAGATCTTTATATCTTTTGGCTTCATAATCGGAATTGAGAGATTTCAATTCATTATCAAGTGATTCAGTAAATTGTAAAATATCTGCAGGTTCTTTTTCAAATTCTATAAGCCATTCATGTGTGCCTTTTGACTTTTCTCCCATAAAAACCGGGCCTGCCGTGTAGTCGGTTATTGTTGCACCTGTCTCTTTACATGCGTATTCAATGGCTTTGTCTGCATTATCCACTATTACCTCTTCCCCAAAAGCGTTGATAAACTGTTTTGTACGGCCTGTTATGTGAAAGCGGTAGGGCTTACGGGATGAAAACATTACAGTATCTCCAATTATATACCGCCATAATCCGCCGTTTGTTGAGATAATCATTGCATAATTTATTCCTGTCTCTATTTCTTCAAGAGTGCAGGCTGGAGTAAAATCTGTATCTGTTTTATCGGCAGGGATGAATTCATAAAAAATGCCATAATCGGGCATAATAAGCATATCAGTGCATGAGGGATCGTCCTGAATGCCAAAGAAACCTTCTGAAGAATTGTATGTTTCCATATAGTGCATATGATTACCCGGGATAAGACTATGGAAAATTTCGCGGTAAGGACTAAAACTGATTCCTCCATGAAAAAACACTTCAAGATTTGGCCATATTTCATGGAGATCAGATTTCCCCGTATATGACAGTATATACTTAATGAGAGTGAGGTACCAGGAGGGGACACCTGCCATACTGGTAACATTGCAATTGACAGTTGTTCTGGTGATAAGTTCCAGTTTCTTTTCAAAATCCTCAGTAAGTGCAATTGCCCGTTTTGGAGTCCGTTTCATTTCTGCGTAAAAAGGTGTATTCTCAATTAAAATAGCAGACAGGTCACCGTATAAAATATTATTGCTGAATTGTCCTATTTTATGGCTTCCTCCCAGGGTTAGAGCTTTCCCCCGGAATAATGAAGAAGAGGGATTATTCATAAGATATATGAGAATAGTATCTTTAGCGGCCCTGAAATGACAGTTACTCAATGCATCACTGCTGATCGGAATATACTTGCTTTTGGCAGAAGTTGTACCGGATGATTTGGCAAACCATCTGGTTCTCCCCGGCCAGAGAAGGTTTTTTTCTCCTCTTCCAATCCTTTCAATCCAGGGGATTATATCTTCATAAGTCTGAACCGGTACCCGTGACTGAAATTCCCTGACAGAAGAAACAGAGGAATAAGAATATTTTTTTCCCCATTCGGTTAATGAAGCTTTCCTGATAAGATGAAAAAAAGATCTTTCCTGTATTTCAATCGGATTGTTCCTGAATAAGTCTATCTGTTTTATCCGGCTTGTACCAAGCCCTTTGATAATAGCTGATATTATATCCATCAAAAGGGGAGATTTAGGGTCAAAGATAGAAAAATATCATGTTGTCCGGGTGAAGATTAGCTGAAAACATCCTTCAGGACGTCAAGTGACCGTATCTTTTTAAGACCCGGAAGATGAATGGCATAATACTTTAATAGTGTTTCAAGTATCTTATTTCTGAGTGTTCCAGTGAGACTGATGTCTTTTATTGAATCGTAAGAAGCAGAAAAGAACCTGTAAAGGATTTCAGATATTAGCGGTTCGGTATAATTTCCGTGTAAAGGAGGGACAGGAACGAAAATACCATTAAGCATATCAAAATACTGATCTTCATCATTTTTCATGGATGAAGGTTCAAAACCAAGATAAGCGCTTATGCCCGCGAGAAATGCAATATGAAAATTTGAATAGGTCTCTGTACAGCAATCAAAATATATTATTGAGTCTTCGATAAAACTAAAAAGGGCTTCATTGGGGCTCTCCTCTTTCAGTATGGATGTGAGAGTTTCACCCAGGAATATGGCAATACAGCCTTTTTTAATTTCCGAATATATGTTAAGAGGAGTATATGATACGGAAAATTCTTTTAAAACACCCATCTTACCTGAAGCGCTGGAATATATTACCATGTCAAGTATAGTGAGCGGCTGAAAAAGTATGTTATGCCTTCCTGATCTTTTTTTCCCGACTCCTCTTATCAATACAGACTGTCTTCCCGAATTTCTGGTGTACAGTTGTGCAACTATTCCCGAATCAGAATACTTAATCTGATGAAGTATAATGCCTTTGGTCTTTTCAATCATCTTTTTCAGGTACTATTCAAATATATATTATTAAAGAGAT
>JAAYDB010000081.1 GCA_012729475.1 Bacteroidota bacterium | reverse complement strand
TTTTCTTTTTCGGGTATCTTTAATGTATTTCCCCGTGATAACGTAAATAATCATTTTGATTATTTCTACGACAAGAAAGGCTAAAAAGATCGCCATAAAAACGTATACAATCCAATATGCCGGGCTGAAATCATCCATGGCTCTGTTTTATAAAGATTGTATTATTTCTAATACCAAATAAAACTTTATAACTTATACGATCCTTAAATATAAATGTTCTGATTTTTAATTATTAAGATCAACAGGGCAGACTGAATATTTTCCGGATCTGTACGTCTTTCAGAGTATCTCCGGAAAAAACTTTTCAGAAGAATTATTTTTATTTTTCAGTCAGGGAGAACAATTTTTCAGATCTTGGCTCTCCACACCGGGGGCATTCTGTATCATACCAGCTCAAAGGGAAGCCACAACGGGGGCAACGCCAGCTTTCTTCTTCATATTTAACCCATTCCTGAACACCCATCTTATTAATTTTTTCAAGATTTGGCAAGTATTCGGCACGGTGCAGCAGGCCGGTATTAATAAAACCCATAATTATTTTACAGGGTAATTCCTCACAGTCGGAACAACGGGTCACATTCTTTCTTTTTGCAGCACATAATTTCATTGGGCAGTTCCGGCAATGGGCAGCAATCTGGCCTCCACTGAGACAGCCGTCACAAAGAAGGCCATCCATCCAGCCAGGATCAGGAATACCCTTTATTGTTTTTATCTGTCCGGATGAATTTCCTGTTTGCAGCCTTATTTTTTTCTGCTCTTCGTCACCGTGTTTAGCCAGGTAAGCGGGGCAGGCTCCGCAAAATGTTCCACATATAGCTGCAAGATATTCTCTGCCATCACTGTCCTGCTCCGCTTTCCCTTCCCGGATAGCAAGACAATCCGAAGAAAAACATATAATACCAACAGATGCACAGCTTACTCCTTTAACAAACTTTCTTCGGGTAATATGTTCCTTTTTACCGGAATCCATTTAACTTTCCCTCCTTTAATAATGATTATCTGAAAAATCCATTATTGCTATTTGCTGCAATTACATTAATATACACTGGAAGAGCTTATGGGTTACACTGTGATCATGTAAATTTATTGTATTTTTTGATTAATGCAAAATGAAATATTTCAGGTGATTGAAGGTATTCCAAAGAGTCCTGTGTCTTGTTCCGGGCTCCCTTACCTGAAAAAAACATGGATACTCCTGACATGTCATAAAAAAAAACCGCTGGTACTTTCATGATCAGGAAATAACAACGGTCCGGGGTGGAGAATAAGGGAGTCGAACCCTTGACCCTCCCGACAAGAGCCGGGATGCTCTGGCCAACCGGGCTAATAAAAAAAACCGGTGTTTTATCTTCATGAAGATCATAACAACGGTCTTGGTGGAGAATAAGGGAGTCGAACCCTTGACCCCCTGCGTGCAAGGCAGGTGCTCTGGCCAACTGAGCTAATTCCCCGTCAGTAGTCCCGCGCGGAGTTGAACCGCGGACCTCTACATTATCAGTGTAGCGCTCTAACCAACTGAGCTACGGGACTGAATTTCAAAGATCTTGTTAGTCAATTGATTGCTGTGCTTCATGACAAAGAGCGCCTGCATCTCTTTCCTGCTTTCAGCAGGTAACCAACTGAGCTACACACTGAGGCTGCAAAGATATAAATTGATTTTTTTAAAGCAATAACTGAATTGAAAAATTATATTTCTTTTATTATTTTTCGTTTAAAACCTGATTATCTGAAAGTAAAGATGAAATTCATGACAAAATTCCAGATAGTTACCACTCCTATGGCAAGTAATTTTGATATATAAAAATTTATTCTGAGTCTGTCGTTCAATATATATATGACAAAATTATTTATTGCAAGTCCTGCCAGTGAGATGAAAATAAAGGAAAAATATTCCACAGCTATCTGATCGTTGTTGCTTTGAAATGTCCAGACCCTGTTCCATATATAATTTGAACTGGCTGCAAGAATGAATCCTGTTGAATTTGCAATATACTTATTCACTCCTGCCTTCTCTTTCAACAACCAGGTAGTGCCAAAATCGATCAGCATACCGGAAAAACCGACAACACAAAATTTTAGAAATTTCAATATCAGTATTCTGTCAATCATATTCCCTTTCTGATCTTTATTTTAATAAAACGGCTGTTCAGCGATGGTCCGAAATCTGTGTTCAGACTAAGTCCGAATCCATAGGTATTCTCAGGCAAATCCGGCACAAGCCAGGTAAATGTTCCTTTGATAGTTTTTCCACTTTCTATTATACTTAACGGCTCATCAGGAAAAACTTTAAAAAGATGTACTTCTCTGCCCTTCAGGAGCACTGCACATAACTCTGCCGGGAAACACCCATGGTTAAAATCAATATCATATTCATAAGGATTAATCATTTCAAAATCCAGCTTGATCTTTTCTCCGGGTTGTAAGGTGGTTTTTGTTTCCCCGAATAGTATCCTGATCCGGTTGACCGTCTGAAGACTATCGGTTCTGTAGCCTCCAAAACCAATAGTGTCAGATACATATATCTTCGAATTACCCAGTGGATTTATACATATAAAAGCCGGTTTATTGTGATATTTTTTCTCAAACTGCCAAATATCATACTGTGTCTGGCGGGAATAGAGAGAACTGACAGCCATTGCTTCTTTTCCTGTGAAAAAGGTATAGAGCGACGGGCGTTGAAAAGCTCCTGAAAAAACCAAAGGCAGATCTCCTGCTTCAGCTTCCAGATCATTGTATTCCTGTTCTTTCCCCCCGAAAGCCAGATTTCTGACAAAGGCAATATCCGTCAGGACAATTAACCGGACAAAAACCAATAAAATAAGAGACGGCAGTATAAACCGTCTTGTGAACCTGAACAAGCGGGTATCGACAGAACATTTTTCAGTAAGAATAATGATCATGGGGATAGAACAGGCTATAGTCCAGTGCGGTTCCACATGACCCCGGAAGGACATTAAAAAGAAAAACCCTATAAAACCTGCAACCTGAAAGTAAAGATTTTTTTGAAATATATCCGATGGTTTGTATTTAATGATCGCATAAATAAGTGCCCCCAGCGTGAATGGATTAAATACGGCCAGTTGGTTGGGTAAATATTCCAGCAAAAATCCTGGTCTGAAGCTTTCGGATCTGTCTATCAGATGATACTGAAGACTCGGAAAATTATTCGTTATCTGCCAGTTAATATGTGGAATAAGTAAAACAAGTGCCAATATACCCGATAACCAGAATCTGTAAGACTTCAATAATCTGATATTTGCAATAACAGTAAAAGCTATGAAAAGGATTGCCTGGTATTTACTGTACACCATAGCAGCCATCGATACTGCAAGAAAAATGACAGAGAGGAACCCGGAGTTTTTAAGAAATCTTTTGTATGCGAGGAGGAACAGTGCCGTAAAGAACAGCAGGGGGCTATCAGGTGCCGTCAGAAATCCATAGGCTGAAAACAGAGTTATTGAAGCTGATATAATAAAAAATGAAATAACACTTTTTTTGTCATCATTTTTATTCTCAATAAGTTTCCATACCACTAACAGAGTGGCAAGCTGCAGGAGCACTGTCATAAACCTTATTCCCAGGTTACCTGAGAATATCATAGAGCTGATCTTCACAAGCAGAGCTACCATGGGAGGATGATCATAATAACCCCAGTCAAAATATTTCCCGAATAGCCCATAATATGCTTCATCACTCATTATCTCCATATAATGAGCCTGGATCAGATTTACCACGAACCATATTATAAGGATTAATATGAAGGTTCTTCTATGGTTATTGTTTTTCATCCTGACTGGTTCAAGAGGACTTAAAAGGAATTATCTGAAGCAATTAAAACCGTCATTGAGATTGACTGAAAGTTTAAGAACCTGTTCATGATAAATGCTATGCTCCATAAAATGCAGAGAATAAATTAACCTGATATTCAACGATTTTTTAGCAGCAAATTGAATATAAAAATCCGATCTGTTGTATGTTTTTGCCCTGTATGCAGGGTCGCCCCAGTATAGTTCATTATCATGATCATTATAATAATACATCTGCCCCTCTCCTTTATAAAAAGTATTGAAGAGCCCTATATGCCGGTATTCTATCCTTGTTTCGGAAAGGAATCCGGGCTGTACAAACCATCCTGTCATATCAGCCCTTGCACGATCGAAGCCTGATACCCAGCCGGCATTAATATCCAGTTTATCGAAAAAGGTTACAGGAGAAAGATCCACTCCTGCCAGGACAGATACAACAAGGTTATCATGAAGTGCCTCGTCGATAACAGGATTCTTTACACCTGCAAAATGAAACATATAGAAAAAGGGTTGGATATAGAACAGGCCCGGCTTGTATTTGCCTGAAAAACCAACGAAAAAAGTTTCATGATGCTCTGTTGTCTGCCGGCCTGTCCAATCGAGCCACAAGCTTAGAAAAAGATGATCGGTTGAATACTCTGTCAGTATCCCGTTGATATTAGGCCGGTAATAACGGACAGAATCCTGAAAAAAGATCCTGGGATAATGTGAAACAGCATTATCACGCGGAAAAGCTCCCATAAAAAACCGGAATGGTTCTTTATCATATTTATAGTATGCTATAGGATGAATATCCCCGGGTATTTTATTGCTTCCGAATTCAAACAACATATCAGCTCCTGCCGTTAAAGAATGAACGGAGTCCCATTTCACCCCCAACGCCGGAGCAAATCTTACTCCTGCCATAGTCTGAGGTATCTGATATGCCGAATGTCCGAATTCAGTATTATCAAAAAAAGAATAAAAACCTGTCTCCCAGAAGGGCTGTTGTGGATAAGCCGGTTGAGAAAAGAGGAAAAATAAAATCAATATTGTCAAAGAAGATCTCATTGCTTTAAATTACCGGTTGACAAAATTAGAATTATTAATTACTATATCTGTTCAACAGGGTAAATTTTATTATAATGACAACGTTAATTGAATAATTAACATAAGGATAAAGATGTCTGAATGCATCAAATAATATTTAATATTGTCTTTCATAAGATGAATTTATTTATTTTAGCAGATATTTATTATTCATGTCGAACCTGGTTATTATACCCACTTTCAAGGAAAAAGAAAATATTGAATCTCTCATCAGAACAGTTTTTTCGTTAAGTGTACCCTTTGATATTCTGATTATTGATGATAACTCTCCTGACGGAACAGCTTCCATTGTTAAGTCTCTTCAGTCTGAATTCCGTGATCTGCATATTATTGAAAGGCCAGGAAAATTAGGTCTTGGTACCGCTTATATAACAGGTTTCAACTGGGCTCTGGATAATAATTACGATTATATTTTTGAAATGGATGCCGATTTCTCTCACGATCCCAATGATCTGGTAAGGCTCTTCAAGGCCTGTGATGAGGGAAAAGCTGATGTATCCATTGGTTCCAGATATGTAAGTGGCGTTAATGTCATCAACTGGCCTCTTTCAAGAGTCCTGATGTCATACCTCGCATCTATTTATGTACGTATGATAACCGGGATGAAGATTAAAGACACAACTGCAGGATTTATCTGTTACAGAAAAGAGGTTCTGGAAAACATTCATCCGTCACATATTAAATCAAGAGGATATTGCTTCCAGATAGAAATGAAGTTTACTGCATGGAAACTGGGTTATCAGTTAGTTGAAGTACCTATCATCTTTACAGACCGGAAACTGGGATCATCAAAAATGACCGGTGGCATTTTCAATGAGGCACTATGGGGCGTTTTGAGAATGAAGTTCAGGAGTTACTTTTTCAAATACAAAAGAAACGGAGAAAAGGGAAAAGCATTATAATGAACAGAAGGCATGAACAGTATACTGATACGAAATGCCACTATAGTTAATGAGAGCCGGTCTTTCACAGGAGATCTCCTGATACAGGAGGATCTCATTTCTGCTGTCGGATCACCCGGACAGCTTACTTTTCCAGAAGGAACAAAGATCATTGATGCATCCAATAAATTACTGTTACCGGGTATAATTGACACTCATGTCCATTTCAGGGATCCCGGACTGACTCATAAGGGTGACATTTTTACCGAATCAAGAGCTGCTGCTGCAGGTGGAATAACTTCCTTTATGGATATGCCAAACACTCTTCCCCAAACCATTACAAAAGAAAATCTTGAAAATAAATTCAGAGTTGGTGCTGAAAAATCCCTGGTTAATTATTCCTTTTATATAGGAGCTACCAATACTAACATGGAAGAGGTCCTTACCATTGATCCCTGTAGTGTATGCGGCCTGAAAATTTTCCTCGGTTCCTCCACAGGAGATATGCTCACTGACAATGAAGAAACACTCCGCATCCTGTTCAAGGGAGCAAATATTCCTGTTGTAGTGCACTGCGAAGATGAAAATATAATCAGAAAGAATACTTCAGAATATAAAACCCTTTATGGCGAAAATTTACCATTCAGTATTCACCCTCTGATACGAAGCAGGGAAGCTTGTTTTAAATCGTCATCTTATGCTGTCAGACTTGCCAAAGAGTATAATACCCGTTTGCATATCCTCCATTTATCGACAGCCGATGAAATAAAGCTTTTTGATAATATGACTTCAGTCGTTGATAAAAGGATCACAGGAGAAACATGTATTAATCACTTGTGGTTTGATGACTCTGACTATGACAAACTGGGATCAGTGATAAAATGTAATCCTGCCGTAAAAACCTGTTTCGACAGAGAAGCCCTCAGGCAGGGCATCAACAATAATCTTCTCGATACTATAGCTACTGACCATGCTCCACATACTAAAGAAGAAAAAGCTAATCCTTATCTCAAATCACCTTCCGGTGTTCCTATGATACAGCATTCGCTTCCGGCTATGCTCGAATTATGGCATAATAATGTTTTTTCCATAGAAAAGATAATCGAAAAAATGTGCCATAATCCGGCACTTATTTTTAATATTAAAAACCGTGGTTTTATCAGAGAAGGTTATAAAGCAGATCTTTGCCTTGTTGATCCTGACAAACCATGGGAAGTTACAAAACAGAATATCCTGTACAAATGCAGATGGTCTCCTTTTGAAGGAAAAACATTCAAATCAAAGATTATCATGACAATCGTTAACGGGACAATTGTTTATAACGAGGGATCATTCAATGAGGATCATCGTGGAGAAAGGCTGACCTTTGACAGGTGATCATCTGATCTTCATAATTTTCTGACCACATAGCGCACTGTGCTTCTCGTTCTTTGCTCAAGAAGGATTTCCCTCCCGTATGTTATATGTTCAACGGCTTCAGCATTATAGTGCCTGATCGTCAGTATTTCAACATTATCATTATATATTGCAGTATATTCCTGATGCAGATTATTCATCAGGGCATCTATCTTAAGCCTTTCATCATCAATACATACATCAATGCTTACAGCACTGGCTTCAACAAGATTTACTTTTATTCCATACCTGAAAAAGAGAGAAAAAAGGCCGGCCAGATTATCTCCCATAACAAAAGAAAAATCTTTCGGAAGAAAAGAAATCAGCATCTGATTTTCCTTTTTGATAAATACAGGAATTATCCTTTTCACTTCAGGTTCAGCAACTACTACTGTACCCTCTTCCAGTGGAGCTATAAATGATTTGACATAAAGAGGAATATTCTTGTTCTGAAGGGGTTTTATTGTTTTGGGATGAATAACTTTTGCGCCGGAAAATGTCATTTCCACAGCTTCTCTGTACGACATCTGTTCAAGTCTCCTGGCATCGGGCAGCCACCTGGGGTCAGCATTAAGAAGAC
Organism: Bacteroidota bacterium; assembly: GCA_012729475.1. Taxonomy (GTDB): domain Bacteria; phylum Bacteroidota; class Bacteroidia; order Bacteroidales; family VadinHA17; genus LD21. Next base: position 21,395 of record JAAYDB010000081.1, on the reverse strand, counting down.
CCGGAACATCTTTCCAGAAAATGACACTCTCTGCATCCAGAATATTTGCCAGCAAAGCAGCTGTATAATCAGAGCCTTCCCGGCTGAGAGTAGTATAATGACCCGATAAGGTGCCACCAATAAAACCCTGTGTGACAAAGAGCTGTGATGACTCCGGATTGAATACTCTTCTGACATTGTCAGATGTAATATCCCATATCACATTTGCATCTCTGTATCTTTCATCTGTGATAAGAACTTTCCTGATATCAGTCCATATATTATTATTTCCCGTAATATTCAGGTACTCTGATACAATAAGAGTTGACCATATCTCTCCATAGGAAACAATCTGATCGTATTCAAAGTCATAATCTGATTTTGCAGCTGTTGTAAGATGATTTTTGAGATCTGAGAAAGAGTTGTTTATTCTGATCTTTACGGGATTATCTGAACGAAATAATTCTTCAACTATCGAATCATGATAGTCATAAATATTTTCAAGATGGTCCTTATAACTATCCTCATTATTCATCCATGTTCTCAATACTATCTCCAGAGCATTTGTCGTCTTGCCAAAAGCAGAGATAACAACAACAAGATCATCTTTCTCACCTGACACAATCCCTGCCAGGTTTCTTATTCCCTGAGCATCTTTCACTGATGCACCTCCGAATTTAAATACTCTCATTTAACAAAATTTAATATAAAGTTAGAATATCACGGCAAAAAAGCAATTACCTTAGTCCCTATCATGAATTCATACAGAATTACTACTCTTAACGATTTTATTATCCAGAAACAGAAGGATTTTTCTTATGCTTCTGGTGACCTGTCGTCGCTTCTAAGTCACATCGGAACTGCAGCCAAGATCGTGAACAAAAAAATGAATAAGGCAGGGCTGGTTGATATACTTGGCAAATCCGGCTCTGTTAATATACAGGGTGAGACTCAGCAAAAACTGGATGTATTTGCTGACAAGGCATTTACAGAAGCCTTAAGAGCCTGCGGTGAGTGTTGCGGGATTGCCACAGAGGAGAATCAGAATGAGATAGTATTTACAGGTAGACTTGAAAAAAAGGGGAAATATATAGTTTGTATGGATCCTTTGGATGGCTCCTCTAATATCGATTATAATGTATCTGTAGGATCAATTTTTTCTATCTACCGCCGTATAAGTCCGCGTGGCAAAACTGCAAAAATTGAAGATTTTATGCAACCGGGAATAAATCAGGTAGCTGCAGGATATGTAATTTACGGGTCGTCAACCATGATGGTTTATTCCACAGGTAATGGCGTCAATGGTTTTACTCTTGACCCTTCTATAGGGGAATTTTGCCTTTCACATCCTAATATCAAAACCCCTGTTAACGGCAACATATATTCAATAAATGAAGGCAATTACACTTACTTCCCTCTTGGAATAAAGAAATTCTTAAAATTTTGTCAGGAGAAAGATGAAGATAATGAACGTCCTTACACTTCAAGATATATTGGCTCACTGGTATCAGATTTCCATCGTAATCTCCTTATTGGAGGGATTTTTCTATATCCTCAGAATGAACGGGCCCCTCAGGGGAAATTAAGGGTGGTTTATGAATGTAATCCCATGGCCTTTCTTGCTGAACAGGCCGGAGGAGCAGCTTCTGATGGTTTTAACAGAATAATGGAAATGGAATTAAAAGCCCTCCACCAGAGATCTCCATTTTATGTTGGTTCGCTTAATATGGTGCAAAAAGTCAAAGAATTTCTCAAAGCTTATCCGGATTAGAAAACAGGCTTCGAAGTTCAGGATACAAAGTTCAGGGTTTAATTAGGTTCATTCGTATCTGAAACTATATCGTCTGACAACACAAGGCCGTCAGAGATCCTTATAATGCGTTTACCGAAACGGGCAAATTCCTCATTATGTGTTACCTGAATTATTGTTATACCCTCACTGTTAAGCTGTGACAGAAGTTCCATGATTTGTTTCCCCTGGCCGGAATGAAGATTACCTGTAGGTTCATCGGCAAGCAAAAGTTTGGGTTTGCCGACGACAGCACGGGCGATACCTGCCAGCTGCTGTTGTCCTCCGGAAAGCTGTGCAGGAAAAAGATCTTTCTTTGCAACGATATTGAAACGGTCGAGCATTTCGGCGACCATGCCTTTTCGTATTCCCGATTTGACACCTTTATAAATAAGAGGGGTTTCTATATTTTCATAGACGGTCATCTCATCAATAAGATGGAAAGCCTGGAAAATAAAACCTACAAAATTCCTGTGAAATTCAACCTTTTTCTTTTCGCTGAGCTGGTGAGCCGGCTGATCAAGGAAATGATATTCACCTTCGGATGGTTCGTCAAGCATGCCGATGATATTAAGAAGTGTGGATTTTCCCGCACCGCTCGGACCCATTATTGTAACAAACTCACCCTCTGATATTTCAAGGTCAATATCTTTCAGGACAAAAGTTCTCTGAAATTTTGAATCGTAGTATTTGTAAATGCCTTTTAGTGTAATCATATCAATTAAATGTTAATTATTCATTCACAACTCAATGTTTATATCCCGAAACACTTCACTATCTGGGATTTAGGCTCTCCTCACTATTCATACCGGAGAGCTTCGACCGGATTTCTTGTCGCTGCCTTCCAGCTTTGCCAGCTTACCGTCAGCAATGCAATTCCCAGTGCCATTAAACCTGCCAGGGCAAAGATCCACCAGCTTAATTCTGTTTTAAACGCAAAGTTTTCGAGCCATTTATTCATTGCATACCAGGCAATTGGAGTAGCAATTACAAAAGCCAGTGCTACCCATTTTACAAAGTCTTTGTTGAGCATTGAAAGAATTTCAGAAACCCTGGCTCCATTAACTTTGCGGATGCCTATTTCTTTGGTCTTACTGGTTGAGATAAAGATGATTTGCCCCCACAGGCCCAGACATGTAATAATAATTGCGATTAATGAAAAAATCGTACAGGCATAACTTAATTGCTCCTCTTTTTTATACTGGGAATCGAACCATGAATCATAGAAATAATATTCAAAGGGAACATTGGCAGTCATACTCTCCCATGTTTTCCTTATATGACTCATAGCTGAACTTATATCAGCTCCTGAAAGATTAACACTCAGGTCTCTTCCATTTCCATATTTCATTACCAGGGGTTGTATTGACTGATGAAGTGCGGCAAAATTAAAATCTTTAACCACACCCACTATATTCATCCCATTAACCTGATTTCCCTTATAATCGCTTATCTCAAGTGCTTTTAATGTAGCCTCATTAACAAGGCACTTATCTTTATCGTTACTGCTTACATTTTCTCCGGCCAGAAGCTCTATCCCCATTGTCGAAAGAAAATGCTCGTCAATGTCCATGAAATGCAATGTATATGACCAATCTTCATGGTTCATCCTGCTCCAGATCGATCCGGGAACGCCAGTGCTGAGCGAAGCTTTTGATATAGACGGGTTTTTAAGCAATTCTTCCCTGAAAGATTCATAGTTAAGGGCTTTATACGGTATTTTGATATAAAGAAGAGCATTGTCTGCAAAACCCAGATCCCGGTTTTTAACATAAATGATTTGTTTTTGCAATACTAATAACCCGATGATCAATACAATAGAAACCGAAAGCTGAAAAATGGTTAGCACACTGATGTAGGGCTTATTTTTGCGACTAACAGTTTTGTTCTTAAGTAAACTCTGCACGTCATACTTCGACAACAGTAAAAGAAGCGGAATGCAGGCCAGTAATAGTATAAATAACAGAATCAGCACGCAACTTATAACTATTGGAGTTGAATACAATAAATTAAACTGCAACCGTATCTGGAACAGATTGTTAAAAAAAGGAAGAGTTGATTTCACTAATATCAATGAAATAATAAGCGCCAGTATAATCCATAGCAGAACATCTGATACATAAGATATAAGCAGATGAGAAAGGCCTGCACCATTCGTTTTTCTTATTCCAATTTCATTGTATTTTTTCAGTTGGAGCGACAGAATGTAGTTAATATAATTTACTACCGACAGGAGCAAAATAATAATCCCGATCAATGCAAGTATCCTTATTAAACTCTGATTGCCGTGTTTATTTCCATCAATAATTGTGGTATTCAGATATATATCCTTTAATTGCTGCAATCTGACTTCTTTCACCTGCCTTGAGTAAGAGCCAAGTGTCTGGTTGAGAATCTTCTCCAATCCGGTAGATTCATTACTGCTCCTCAGTAATAAATAATGTGTTGTTGTACTAAAGATTTCATTATTTGCAAAACTATTGTTCAACCTGTTATCAGCATTTTCGGAGTTGATAAGGATGTTCCCGTCTATGCTTGAATTAGCAGGAAAATCATCGATGACGGCGCTGACTGTTGTTTCAATGTGTGATACCTTCAGAGCCTGTCCCAGCGGATTACTGTCCCCGAATATTTTACTGGCTGCCGATCGGGTAAGAACTGATGAGTTCTGACCGGCAAAAGGTTGTCCCGAAATACTTTCGGTAACATTAACCCCGAATATGTCGAAGAATTCGTTAGTGGTTGCTATTATCCCCTTTATGTAAATCGAATTGTTGTCTGTATACACATCGGCATTCATCGGGCTTATCTCAACAGGGACCACCTTTTCAATTGCCGGATATTCTTCTTTCAGAACGTCGTGAATGCGATAATCGATTCCGGATGAGTTAGATGTGGCGTCAACCAACCGATAAATTTTTTCATGGTTTCTTAAATGCTTATCCACAGACAACTCATTGTAGATATAAAACCCTATTATCAGGCAAACGGAAAATCCGGATGCAAAACCAACTATCCCGATGGCACTAAACAGCTTGTTTCTCTTCAAGCTCCTTAACGATATTCTTAAATTTCTTAATATCATATATATCAATTATTTATTCCCAGTAAAACATTTCATCACAATACATCTGACAATCATTCACTTTTTTTTTTACATTCTGCTGTTATTAATTTCTTATATCACAGCGCCTCAATCCCGATGATTCTGTCGGGATTGAGGCCTTGAGATACTATTCGTATCTCAAGGCTTCAACAGGGTTGCGGTTTGCAGTACGGGTGTAATTTACCGCAGCAATAAAAGCAACAAGCAACAATATAAACAGACTGCTCCCAACGAAAATCCCCCAGTGGAGCGGAACTTTGTTGGCAAAATTCTGCATCCATTTACTTACAGTAAACCAGGTGCCGGTTATTCCCAATAGAACAGCAGGGATAGCAACATATTCCAGGTCGAGGATAAAGATTCGAAGTATATCGGGCAGGTTGGCTCCGCTTATACGGCGAATTGCCAGCTCTTTACAGCGCCGGGCTGCTTCATTCGAAGTGTATCCCAGCAGCCCTATTACAGTAATCAACAGGATGACGATATTACCGGCTATCATCGCATTGCGGAACCCTTGTGCTGACTGATAACCTGCTTTCTGCTCAATTGAGAGGTTTTTTACCAGGGCATCCCGGTAGGGTAAAAACTGGTTGAATATATCTGTAATTTTTTTAAGCATACCTGACCCTGCCGTTTTACTCGTTTTTATCAGTACATAAAACATGAACGACGGGCTATCGGCTCTTATCTGCTCAAACTTTTCAGCCGGATAGTAATAAAAAACTGATGGCCGGAGATCGGGTTCGGTGATGCTTTTAACGATAAAATCAGGGAATACACCACGTATTGTCGATATTCCATGTGCACTTATGTCAACCTGCTCTCCGACTACGTTTTGCCATCCGTTGAACACTTTTAGCTTTTCAGCACCTTTTTTACTTATGAGAAGGTCGTTGACTACTGAGTTCCCGTGCGAGAAGCTTTCTCCTTCAGTAACCGGAATATTCAGTATTGACAAATAATTTTCATCAATATAATAGAAATCGGCAACATTAAACAATTCCTTCTCTCTCCCGGATGAAAAAACACCATTACCTGAAGCCCCATCAATTGGTAAACTGTGCCCTAAACCCACTTTTTCAATTCCGGGTACGGTCCGTAACTCGTTAAGTAACGTTGAGATTTTACCAGCCTCCACTCCTTGGGTTTCACCATAATAAATCCCTTCAGTATTATAACCGTGATCGGCAGTTATAAGATTGTTGTACTGCATACTGACAACCACCAGAATGGTAAGTATATAAGAAGCGCCTGCAAACTGTAATGAAAGCAATCCAAGTTTCCACTTGTTCTTCTTTTGATTATAATTACGGAAAGCTGATGAGACCGGTATACGTGAAAAAAACCTGCCGGGAAGGTAACTGGTTAATGCTAAAAGCAAGATCATAAGGCTTAACAACGGCCAGATGACCTGCGGGTTTATTACAGAAATAAGTTTATGCCCTACCTGTGCCTCTGCCAGGGGTTTAATAACCCAGATAAGAATAAGTGCAGCAACCAGCGAAATAAAGAACAAAACAAAGGTTTCCGAAAAAATCAATTGCTGAAGGTTCCGGGCTTCAGCACCACAGGCTTTATGAATTGCCGAGCTTTTGGCTCGTTTTATCAGGGCGCTCAGAGTTAACAGGATATAATTCATAAATGAAACAAAAAGAACTGCAAAAGCTATGGTCGTAAGTATCAGAATCATATCTTTTGCTCCTTCGGAATACATTTTTTTTATGGGAATGAAAGAATATTTAAGAACTGTCCCTCCCATTTGCTGTTCCATCTTTTCGATATCCTGGTGTTTTACCTGCATTTCGCGTACAGCATGCTCCAGAGTCTTTGGATCTACTCCCGGAGCAAGTTTTACGGCAGCATAATAGCGGTCGTTTCCCATCCAGTTTGAAGTGCCGTCATATGAGAAAAACTGGCTGGTAGAAACCATTGAAATAAGTACGTCGTATTTGTAGTTGGTATTTTCGGGCAGTTCTTCAAAAACTCCGGCAATAGTAAGTTTTTTACCGGGATATTTTTTCAACTCTATTATCTTTCCGCTGACTTCCCCTCCAATGTCTTTCGCCACTTTAGTGGAAACCAGACAGGTCATCGGCTTTTTAAGGATCTCCTTCGGATTCCCGCTGATTATTGGCATTGGAAGCACGTCGAACAGACATTCATCCGCCAGTGAGAAATCTGCCTCATAACTCTTTTTGTCTTCAGTATAAAAAACAGATGTACCGATACTGTTGAGCCGTGTTGCTGCTTCGATGCCCGGGACTTCTGATTTTAAGCCGGGAGCAATGGCACCACTTACCCTCGGGTAACTCTCCATCTTGTCTGACGATTTATCCATTCTGACATTCTCGTGTACCACATAAATACGGTTTGCATCAGGATAAAAGCTGTCAAAACTATAATAATACAGCACTTCCGATAAGAGCAAAATACCGAATGCCAGTCCTGCTATAAGCGAAATAATCCTTGTGGTCGTATGTTCGCCTGTGCGGAATAAGCGGCGGAATGTCAGTTTAAGTGAATTTATCATTGATTTCTGATTTCGTGTTTAATTTCGTGTTTAATTATTTATTCATACCGAAGAGCCTCAACCGGATTCCTTGTTGCCGCCCTCCAGCTTTGAAAGCTTACTGTCAGGAGGACAATTATCAGGGCCGAAAATGAGGCCAGAACAAATATCCACCAGCTCAGTCCGGTGTTATATGCAAATCTCTTAAGCCATTCCGACAGAAGGTAAACTGAAACCGGGACAGCTATCACAGCTGCTAAGAGGGCCCACCTTATAAAATCAATATTCAACAGGTATAAAATTTCACCGATCGTTGCTCCGTTGACTTTCCTTATTCCAATCTCTTTAGTTCTCTTTGTTATGCTTATCAATGCTATTCCGAACAATCCCATTATTGCCAGAACGGCAGCAAGCAATGAGAAAACTCCTATGATCCTGCCCTGATCTGTTTCGCTGCGGTAAAAATCGCGGATCTGGTCAGTCAGATACCTGACCTCAAAAATTTCATCAGGTGAGATCTGAGAATACAGCTCGCCAAGCCTGCTGATAACTGCCTTATCATTTTTACCATCTGTCCTGATGGCGAGAAGTCCCATCCTGGAAGGATTCTGCTGAAGGATCACCATAGGCCGGATCAATGAATGAGTTGAATGTGCATTGAAATCCTTCACAATACCACGTATCATAAATCCCATGAAGTTATCACCGGCCCTGATATTATATTCTGTTGCACCTGATTCATTGAGAATGATCTCCCGGGGAGTCTCCTGAAAAGTTCCAAAATGATCCCCGTCAATCACCTCTATACCAAGCAATTCTGTCATCCCCTCTCCCATTATCAATCCATCGAATCTTACTTTCTCTCCTTCAGTTGTTGCAAGATTGACAGGTAAGAAAGCATTGAAAGGAGGGATAAATGAAGAACCAGCAGTTTTTATAACTCCGGGCATTTTTTCCATTTCATTACAGATGGCTGTGAATCCTGATTTCAATTCTTCCGAATTAAGCTCGCTGATAATAATATTTTGTGGACTTATACCCGTAAAATTCGACAGAGAATATTTCACCTGTTTTGAGACCATCATTACTCCTGATACAAGGATGATGTAAATTGTGAAATGGAGAACAAGGAATGAAGAGTTCCATCTGCCTGAGCGGGTACTGCGTGATGTTTCTCCTGAAAGCAACACAAGCGAAGGGATCCGGGAAATTCTGCTACCGATAAAGAATCCCGAAATGGTTCCTGTGAATATCATTACGAGAAAGAATAATATCCAGATGCAGGGATCTTTAAATATCCCTGTGGTCAGAGTTGTCCCAAGAGTATCGTTAACAAATTTTATACCTGAAAATATTACAATAACTGCAGGGATAAGGCTTATAACAGCCACCAGGTTTGATTCCAGAATGATCTGTTTTCTTATGGTGAACCGGGATGCTCCGAGCACCTTTCTTGTTCCCAGTTCACGAAGCCGGTCAGCTGTCCCTGCTCTTGTAAGAAGTATATAATTAGTTATGGCTATCAACAAAATAAGTAAGGAGACAGCACCGTAATATTTAAGTTCATTGGCATTCCCTCTTCTGCTGAAAAAACTACCTTCTATTTCTGAGGATCCAAGGTATATTCTGCTCACTTGTTGGAATGAGTATTCACGATCTCTGATCCTCTCATCCTGGATATACTCTTTGTATTTTTCCATCTTTGAAGCCAGGGATTCCAGGTCGGTATTCTTTTCAAGTAACACGTAGGAATAATAATCACTGTGCGACCAGTTCAGTGACGTTTTGGCATCATCGGAAAATTCGCCCAGTGATCTCTGGAACTTTTTGAACATTTCTTCTGAGAGTTCTATATCAGCAATAAAATCAGGGAACAGCGTGGAATTTGAAGGGAAATCGTAATACACTCCTGTTATTTCAAGACCGATGAAGGTGTCGTTGAGTTTGACAGATAAGACAGAACCAAGAGGATTCACATCTCTGAAGTATTTCGAAGCTGTTTTTTCCGAAATTGCTACTTCTGACTTTGAAACTGCAGGACGACCTGTAATAAATTTAATACCAAGAACACTAAAAATTGAAGCATCGGAAAATCCAAAATTATTTTCACTGACCAGTTTATTTTGTGGATCTCTCAGCCGGATCCCGCTGGTCTGATAGAACCTGAAGAATTCTCTGATCTCCGGAAAATCCATTTTCATGGCCTCGGCAAGAGGATATGCTGTTCTTGCTGATGTTCCGTGATTTATCAGGTAAGTATTTCTGTAATCAGGCATGAAACGGTCAAATGATTTTTCATGAATAACCAGTGCCAGTAAAAGTATCACACAACCAAGACCCACTCCCAGTCCTGTAATACTGATAGTGGAATGGAGTTTGTTCCTGCTGATGCTTCTGAAGGCCGTCTTGATATAAGGACTAATCATCTCACTGCTTATTATACAGTACTTTCACTCATTACCTGGGTGCTTTCTGTAATTATCTGGCCATCGAACAGATTTATTATCCTGTGAGCCACACTTGCATTTTCAAGTGAGTGAGTTACCATTACAATGGTTGTACCGGCGCGATTGAGGTCAGTCAGGAGGTTCATTACTTCAAGACCGTTCTTTGAATCGAGATTACCTGTAGGCTCATCCGCCAGGATCAGTTTTGGCCCTGCGACAACAGCCCTGCTTATTGCTACCCGCTGTTGCTGACCACCGGAAAGCTGCTGAGGAAAATGTTTCCGGCGATGGCCCATCTTCATCTGCTCCAGAATAGCTTCAACTTTCTCTTTACGTTCCCTGGCTTTCATCTTCAGGTATATAAGAGGCAGCTCAACATTCTCAAAAACAGTAAGTTCATCGATAAGATTAAAGCTCTGAAAGACAAAACCTATATTCCCTTTACGCAACTGCGTCCGGTTACGTTCGGACAACTGTCCGACTTCTCTTCCGTTAAAATAGTATTCACCGCCGGTCGGATTATCCAGTAATCCCACTATATTTAACAAGGTCGACTTTCCGCAACCCGATGGTCCCATGACAGCTACAAATTCACCTTCTCTCACATGAAGGCTGACATTGTTGAGTGCTGTGGTTTCAATATCCTCTGTGACAAATATTTTTGTCAGATTAACGGTCTTTATCATTGTACGACTATTATTTTATAAAAAACATATAATTGATTTCCTGACAGGAAAATAAAATTATCATCCCTGCTAATTATTTAAAATGATTCTTTCTGCATCTCCAAACAAATCATACCCCGATGTAATAACTTTCTCTCCGGCTTTAAGCCCTTCAACCACTTCATAATACTGCGGATTCTGTTTCCCTATCCTGACAGCCCGTCTTTCTGCTTCGTTCTCCTTTTCATCAAGAACGTATATCCATTGTCCCCCTGTACTCTGAAAAAAGCCACCTCTGGGAATTAATACTGCTGTTTCCGATTCACCAAGCTCCAGCCTGGTCTGGAATGTCTGTCCGGTTCTGATGTTATCCGGCATACTGTCTTCAAAAACCATTTCTATCTCGAACTGTCCATCCCTGACTTCAGGATATACCTTACGTACTGTCAGATTGTATTGCGTCTGGCTACGTTCAAAAGAACTTTTTAATCCGCGCATCACACGGTCAATATAATGCTCATCTATACGGGCACTTAATTTGTAATCAGTAAGCACATTTATCTGTCCTACCCGCTCACCGGCACTGAGCAGCTGGCCAACCTCAGCGTCCAGCATACCCAGCTGGCCATCAACAGGAGCCTTCACCTCAAGATCTTCCAGCCTGTTCCGTACCATCTGAAACATCTGTCTCATCTTGATGAGATCAGATTCCAGAGTCTGCATGGATGTAACCCTCATCAAAGAGTCGTTAAGAGCTTTTGTTTTATTTATCTCACGCAATTTGACCTCATACTCATAATCCTCCTTAGACTGGATATATTCTTCGCGTGAGATATATTTTTTACCATGTAGTTCTTCATTCTGTTCATATGTTCTCTTCTTTCTTGTCAGTCTGTATTCTCCTTCAAGCATCTCCTTACGTGCATCTATCTGTGCAGCTTCAAAAGTGATTTTTGTATTACGCAGAGAATTCTCTTTTTCTGTAAGAGCAACTTCACTGGTAAGTACAGTCTGATAAAGCTGCCGGTTCTCCAGCTTCAGTATTATATCTCCCTTTTTTACCATCGCTCCCTCCTCTATAAGACAGGCTTCTACTCTCCCTCCTTCAATCACATCAAGATATATAGTGGATATTGGCTGTACTGTTCCGATAACAGATATATAATCATTAAATATACCTTCCTCAACAGTACTTATAGTAAGCTTGTCCCTGTCAACACGGAAAGAGGAACTGTGATCCCCGAATATTATCATTCCAATAAGAAATACAAAAAACAAGGCTCCCGCAATCCACAAAATATGCTTCTTTTGTAATCCCTTCCTGCGCTCAAGTACTCTGTCCATACTCATTTCAAATCGTTTCATATCAACTTAATTACTATAATCATGCCATTTCATTATATGCCTGTTAATCATGTATATAGAAAACTACAAAAAACTTCTGTGGTAAATTTTATTTACATACAACTGTTAAACTTTTTTACAATGTGATTGATGATATCCCTTTTCTGTATTACCTTTGTTTAATAAATGAGCAGAGACATGCTTTTACAACAACTGAATATATATCTCCTGACAGGTTATACCCGGATAAAAATAAATTCGCAACATCATTTGAGTCGCATAAGATAATCAAACGCAAGAGGTAAGGTAATAAATAATTTTTATTGTGAATATAATGCAACAACATCAGGGCAACATACTTATAGTGGACGACAATAAGAGTATTCTCAGCACCCTTGAGATACTTCTCTCTCCACTCTTTAATAAAGTCACATCTCTTACAGACCCTAATCAGATCATTTCTTTTTTACGAAAAGAGGAATATAATCTGGTAATTCTCGACATGAATTTCAATGCCGGTGTCAATACCGGAAACGAAGGCATCTACTGGCTTAAGAGGATCAGGGAGCTTTATCCGGATATTTCGGTGGTGATGATCACTGCCTATGGAGACATAGAGCTGGCTGTTAAAGCTTTAAAAGAAGGTGCTTCTGATTTTATTCTCAAACCATGGGATAACGAGAAACTGTTGGCCACTATTAAGCTTTCCGTTCAGCTTAATCTGTCGAGGAAACAGGTTTCTGCCATGAGGGAAAGGGAAAATGAGCTTAAAAAAGAGATGAACCGTGATCGAAAAGATATTATCGGATCATCACCTGGTCTTCAGAAAGTCCTGAGTATGGCCAGAAAAGTAGCCCGTACTGATGCCAATGTGCTTATAACCGGAGAAAACGGTACCGGGAAAGAGCTGATAGCTTATGAGATACATCGCTTATCCGGAAGGTCGGAAGAAATACTGGTAATGGTGGATATGGGAGCTGTAAGTGAGACTTTGTTCGAAAGCGAACTGTTCGGTTGTGTGAAAGGTGCATTTACTGATGCCCGGGAAAACCGGCCTGGAAAATTTGAAGTTGCCGACAAAGGGACCCTTTTCCTGGACGAGATCGGGAACCTGTCTTTTCATCTGCAGGCAAAATTACTTGCGGCATTGGAGAACAGAGCTGTTTCACGTCTTGGTTCAACACGGGTTATACCCATTGATATCCGCCTTATATGTGCTACAAACAAGAATCTGGAAAAGATGATCTCTGAAGGACTGTTCAGGGAGGATCTCCTGTACCGCATAAATACCATCCAGATTGAAGTACCACCTCTGAGGGATCGTGGAAATGATATTATACTTTTGTCTGATCACTTCCTTAAAGACTATGCAAATAAATACAATAAACCAAATCTTAAGATCAACAAGCCTGCATACGACAAACTACTCAGATACAGCTGGCCGGGTAATATAAGAGAACTACAGCACACAATTGAAAAAGCTGTTATCCTAAGTGAGAGCGATGTGCTAAAACCTGAGGATTTTTACCTGCGCAATGTAAATGTATATGAAAACAGAGATAATATCCCGACTATAGAAGAAATGGAAAAGAACCTCATTGATCTGGCTCTGGAAAAAAACAACGGGAACTACAGTGCTGCGGCAGAACAATTGGGGATAACAAGACAAACCCTCTATAATAAACTCAAAAAATCGGCCAAATGATAATAAGAAATTTCTACGTTAATCTTCTGTTAAGGTTAATATCAATAGTTGCACTGGCCATAATTGCAGGATATGTTCTGGCCACCACTGAATCAGTTCTGATTATTGTGATCTGCACCCTGATGATAGTTTTGCTGATAATAAGTACTGTTTCATACCTGAATACAACAAATGAAAAAATACGTTTCTTCTTTGATGCAGTAAGAAATGATGATTCAAATCTCTCCTTTCCTGTAAACAAAGGCAACAGAGCACTCAGTGAACTTTACACAAGCATGAATAAGGTGAACATGCAGATTCAGCAACTGAAAATTGAAAACAGCCAGAAAGAAAAATATTTCAGTGAACTGATAGAGCATCTGGCAACAGGCATAATAACATTCAACAGTAAAGGCTTTATTTTAAATGCAAATTCTGCAGCAAAAAGACTTCTCTCAACAGATAATCTCACTCACCTACAACAAATAGAACATAATAATTTCAGATTATATCAGGCTATATCCAACATCAAACCTTTTAAACAGAAACTTATATCCTTCCCTTCAACTCCGGGTAACATCCAGCTGACCCTCAAAGCTTCATCGGTCAAGGCAGGTAACGAAGAGCTGATAATCGTGTCAATCAACGACATAAAAAATGAACTGGATGAAAAGGAACTTGATTCCTGGCTGAAACTCATACGGGTATTGATGCATGAAATAATGAACTCTCTCACTCCAATTATCTCACTTTCTGAGAACCTGACGCATATATTCAACAACAAAGGGAAAGCAGTATCGCCTGATGATGTTACACAAGATACAATTGCCAACACGATTCAGGGACTTAGTGTAATCAATGAACAGGTGAAAGGTCTTATGTCATTTGTGGAATCGTACCGCCGGCTCACCCGTATACCAGAACCCGAAAAGAAATACTTCAAGATAAATGATCTTTTTAAACGTGTCCATGTTCTGTATAAATCGCTCGAAAATAATGAAAGGATGGAATTGTCTGTTAATACCGGCAATCCCGATCTGGAAATATTTGCTGATGAAAATCTAATCACCCAGGTCATCATTAACCTGTTGAAAAATGCTATTCAAGCCAACGAGAATAACCCGGAAGGAACAATAAGAATATCCTGCTCAACTGATAACGCTGGTCATGCTAAAATCTGTGTAGCTGATAATGGGCCTGGTATCAGCGAAGACAAAATTGAAGAAATATTTGTTCCTTTTTTTACAACAAGAAAAGAAGGGACAGGGATAGGATTAAGTATATCAAAACAAATTATGAGGGTTCATGGGGGCAACCTTACTGTCAGATCAAAACCCGGTAAAGAGACTATCTTCTGCCTCACTTTTGATCACTGAAGGTTTTCCGCGAAAATGATATTAAATTTGCCGCCACAAAACGGTAAATGAAAGAAAACGAATTAAGCGGCCTTTTTGACAATCATCCTGTCATCAACCAACTGACCGAAGCAATAGGTTCCAGGAAAGTTCCAAAACTGAATATTACTGGCCTTACAGGATCATCCGGAGCTATGGCTCTCTCACGTGTCTATCACAGGACATCCCTTACCCATGTTGTTCTGTTGCCGGAAAAAGAAGAAGCCGCTTATTTCTACAATGACCTGGTATCGCTGGCCGGAGCAGACAGTGTGTATTTTTTCCCATCCACATACAAACGTTCTATTCAGTATGAACAGACAGAACCGGCAAATATAGTGCTCAGAACTGAAGTACTTAACCACCTGGCTGCAGGTAAACGGAAAGGTATTATTGTCACTTATCCCGAATCAGTAATGGAAAAAGTGATCAGCCGCCGTAACCTCAGAAAAAACACCCTCGATATTGCCAAAGGAGATAAAATCTCCCTTGAATTCCTTGAAGAAGTACTCCGGGAATACAATTTCAGAAGAGTCGATTTTGTTTATGAGCCGGGCCAATATGCTATTAGAGGAGGAATAGCTGATCTTTTCTCTTTTTCTGCCGACCTCCCTTTTCGTATTGATTTCTTTGGAGAGGAGGTCGATTCCATCAGAACCTTCAATCCTGAGGATCAGCTATCAGTGGAAATACGAAAAAAAATATCTGTAATTCCCAATATACAGGACATATCAATAGAGGAAGTAAATGATTCTTTTCTGGATTTCCTCCCCCCTTCGTCAATTTTGTGGCTTGATAATTCATCTTTTGTCAGAGAAAAGATGAACAATATTTTTTCCCAGATAATTGACAGGGAACAATCCGGAAAACTGACAGGGAAAAATGAACTTATAATGACCGGCAACAGGTTTTTCGAAGACTGTTCCACGTTCATAACAGTTGAATTTGGTAAAAAAGGAGTTTTTGATTCACAAATGACTTTTGATTTCCGGACAGAACCTCAGCCCGTATTCAACAAAAATTTTGAACTCCTGAGTGAAAAAATTGTAACTAACAGTGAAGAAGGCAAAAAAACATTTATCGTTTCAGAAAGCCAGTCACAGATAGACAGGCTGAAAGATATCTTTGAAGAAATAAATCCTGAAGCTCATTTCACTCCCATGCTTCTGAATCTTCACAGCGGTTTCACTGATCATCATCTTGACATATCGGTCTTTACCGATCACCAGATATTTGACCGCTACCATAAATTCAAAATAAGAGGGTATTTCACCAAACATGAGAGTATATCTGTAAGAGAGCTCACAGGGCTTAATCCCGGTGATTATGTAGTACATGTTGATCATGGAATAGGCAAATTCGGCGGACTTGAAAAAATTGAGGTTAACGGTAAGGTTCAGGAGGCTATAAAGCTTGTATACAGGGATAATGACACTCTTTTCGTAGGCATTCATTCTTTGCATCGTATATCTAAGTACAAAGGGAAAGATGCCAGTGAACCCAGGATTTACAAGCTGGGATCGGGGGCATGGCAGAAGCTCAAACAGGCAACAAAAAAGAGGGTCAGGGATATTGCAAAAGACCTTATCATTTTGTATGCAAAGAGGATGGCCTCGGAAGGTTTTTCTTTTTCTCCTGATTCGTATATGCAACGAGAGCTGGAATCATCATTTATATATGTTGACACACCCGATCAGCTGACTGCCACAAAAGCCATCAAGGAAGATATGGAGGAACCGCATCCAATGGATCGTCTTGTATGTGGTGATGTAGGTTTTGGCAAAACCGAAGTTGCGATCAGGGCGGCTTTCAAGGCAGCTGCCGACAGTAAACAGGCTGCGGTGCTGGTTCCGACAACCATACTTGCCTTACAGCATTATAAGACCTTTATTGAAAGAATGAAAGGTTTTCCCTGTAACATCGAATACCTTACACGTCATAAAAAAGCTGCCGAACAGAAAAGGATTATTTCTGATCTGGCATCCGGCAGGATTGATATTATAATCGGTACTCATAAACTTGTCGCGAAGGAGATAAAATTCAAAGATCTTGGACTTCTTATTATAGATGAAGAGCAACGGTTCGGGGTCTCAGTAAAAGAGAAACTTAAAAAGCTGAGAACAAACGTTGACACACTTACTCTCACTGCTACACCTATACCCCGTACTCTTCAGTTCTCTCTTATGGGAGCCCGTGATCTCTCAATAATAAATACTCCCCCTCCTAACCGGATGCCTATCGTAACTGAATTGTACGGATTCAATGAAGAGATAATAAAGGAAGGTATTGAATATGAAATATCGAGAAACGGCCAGGTATTCTTTATTCACAACAGAGTTGAGAATATCAGAGAAGTTCAGGCCAGGATCAGCAGGATATGTCCGAATGTTAAATCGACTGTCGTCCATGGTCAGATGAGTGGGAAAGAGATAGAAAACGTGATGTTTGATTTTATACAGGGTGATTATGATGTCCTAATAGCTACCACAATTATTGAATCGGGGCTGGACATACCCAATGCGAATACTATCTTTATCAATGATGCTCACCGCTTTGGCCTTTCAGAGCTCCATCAGCTGAGAGGCAGAGTTGGCAGGTCAAATAAGAAGGCTTTTTGCTACCTCCTGGCCCCACCGCCCGAAACACTTACTACTGAAGCCCGGCGACGTCTCAATGCCGTTGAAGAATTCTCAGAACTGGGAAGCGGCTTCAACATTGCCATGCAGGATCTGGATATAAGAGGCTCCGGGAATCTTCTCGGTGGAGAACAAAGCGGATTCATAGCTGATGTTGGTTTTGAAACTTATCAGAAAATACTGAACGAAGCTATGATGGAACTGAAAGAAACAGGCCAGTCAGGTAATGATTACAAAAAAGTCCCGGACTCAGGTCATAAACCTCTTGTTTCTGATTTTAATATTGACACCGATCTTGAGATCATGTTCCCCGATGAATATATCTCGAATATTCCTGAAAGGATAAGGCTTTACAAAGAACTGAACGACATAGATAACGAAACATCACTTCAGCTCTTTAAAGAAAAACTGATTGACCGCTTCGGCCCTGTCCCCCCCCAGGCCGGCGATCTTATCGACATAGTAAGGATCAAATGGATTGCAACAGAATTGGGAATTGAAAAAATATTACTAAAGAATGATCTCCTCATTGCCAATTTCATCTCCGACCCTCAGTCACGATTTTATTCAGGTAATCTCTTCATTTCAATTATGAATTATGTAAATCATCACCCCGGTAAAATGTCTGTTAAACAGAAAGAAGCCAAGTTAAGTCTGATGATTAAGGGTATTTCTTCTGTCAGTTCAGCAATTAAGATATTATCTGATATACGTCAAAACAGTAATATTCTCAATCAGGCTTCGTGATTATTTGCTTTGCTGATTCTATAACTGGAAAATGGCTTACTTACCATGCAATAATAATGCATGATATGGGAGTTTAATATTATATAATACATAAGCAGCTATTAGAGAAAATAATTAATTATACAGATATATTTTAAAGGTTTTTAGCTATTATGCATAGGCTACATTACTCACTTTCTACTCTTTTTAATACTTTTGTACTATAAATAATATTATGAATCTGATCTTTGATATTGGCAATACAGGAACCAAGCTGGCTATCTTTGATGGTCAGAAAAAGATAGTGTCGTTTCGTAAGAAACTTTTTCACTGGGAAAGGATGCAGAAAATGTGTGCTCCCTATACGGACAAGCTGGACAGGGCTATCATTTCCTGTGTCAGAGATACTCCTGAATTTGTTTTGGATCTGGCAACACATGGTATCCCCTACGTACATGTACTGTCTCATCAATCGAAACTGCCTTTCCGCAATACCTATGAAACACCTGAGTCTCTGGGCCCTGACAGACTGGCCGCAGTAGCAGGTGCCTACAGACATTTCAAAGGAGAAAAAGTCCTTATAATTGATACCGGCAGCGCTGTAACCTACGATTTACTCTCAGGGAATACCTATAAAGGTGGAAATATTTCTCCCGGTCTTAGCATGAGATTCAAGGCACTGCATAAATTTACCGGCAAACTTCCTTTGGCTTCAACAACAATAAAATATTCTCCGCTGGGTAAAAACACCCTTGAAGCAATAACTGCCGGAGTCATTAATGGCCTGATTTATGAAATAAATGAGAATATACGTGTGTTTCAAAAAAAATATCCTGATATAATAGTAATACTTACCGGAGGAGATAGTGGTTACCTGAAGGAAAGGATCGGTTCTAAAGTTAAATATATCCCTGATATCGTTTTCGATGGTCTGAATTATATTCTGGAATGTAATTAAAACATTGATCGAATGATATCATCTGCTCCTTCAGATTCCGGTTATGTTAAAACCTTTATAAAAAAATCATCAGGAAAATTATTAATTCTCCTGGTATTAACAGGTATTTTATTTTTTTGTTCCTGCGAAAGCAAGATTGAGAAGATTCAAAAAAGTGAGATACTGAATCTCCCCTCTGTCACTGCGAGAAATGCAAGTACTCTGTTTACCGACTCGGGGAAAGTACAACTCAAAATGTCTTTCCCTATAATGGAAAATTTCAGCAATGCTGACCCTCCCTATTCGGAATTCCAGTCAGGCATTTCAGTTGAGTTTTATGACGGGCAGGAAAAGCCTGTTGGCACTGTTACTGCCAAATATGCCAGGTATACAGACGAAAAAAAATTATGGGAATTAAAAGATTCTGTAGTTGTGATCAATGAGAATAGAGATATGCTTGAGACAGAACAATTATTCTGGGATCAGGAAAAAGACCTTATTTATACAGAAAGGCTTGTAAAGATCACCAACGAGGATCAGACAGTAATAGGTACTGGTTTTGAATCTGATTCAAAACTTAACAAACGGAAAATTAAAAATGTATCTGCAACAATATACCTTCGTGAAGAATAGAAAAGAATATGCTGTAATTTAATCATGGAATATGTTCTGGTCATTCTGCTTTCAATGTTGTTTTCAGGCTTCTTTTCAGGGATGGAGATTGCATTTATATCTTCAAACAAACTCCGCATTGAGTTAGACAGGAAACAGGGAGTTTTTGGTGCTAAACTACTAAGGATTTTTGTAAATAATCCAGGGCAATATATTGCTACTATGCTTGTGGGGAATAACATCGCCCTTGTTATTTATGGTTTGTTCTTCTCTGAACTTCTCACTCCTGTTTTTACTCCTGTTATGAACTCTGATGCTTTGGTTCTGGTTACAATAACAATAATTTCCACAACTATCATCCTCCTTTTTGCTGAATTTTTACCCAAAATTATTTTTATAATCTCTCCTAATTTCTTTTTGAAACTATTATGTATTCCAACAATATTCTTTTATTGGATATTCTATCCTGTCAGTAAACTGACCCTGGCTGCAGCTGATTTCTTTATCAGGATTTTTTTCAGGAATAAACCGGATGAAAAGACACAGCAGGATCTGGTCTTCAGCAAGGTTGATCTTAATCATTTCATCAATATTAATACTACCGACAAGGGGGGCTCCGGACCGGAACAACATAATATCAAGATATTCCGGAATGCACTGGATTTCTCAAATGTAAAGCTTCGTGAATGTATGGTTCCCAGAACAGAAATTGAGGCAGTAGAATGCAGCAGCCCTCTTTCTGAACTCAAAGAGAAGTTTATTGAAACACAACACTCCCGTATTCTTGTGTACAAAGAGACTATTGATAATGTAATAGGATATTTCGATCTGAAAGATATTTTCAGGGATCCGCCTGATATCCTTTCCAATGTTCGGCCTCTCTCAATAGTTCCCGAAACCATGGCAGCCAATAAGCTCCTGAAAGTTTTTGTTGAAGAGAAAAAAAATGTCGCCCTGGTAGTCGATGAATTCGGAGGGACATCAGGGATGGTGACTATTGAGGATGTACTGGAAGAGATTTTTGGTGACATAGAAGATGAACACGATATCAATGAGTTCACAGAGAAAGCCATTACTGACAATGAATATATTTTATCAGGTCGCCTGGAAATTGATTATCTGAATGAAAAATACAACCTTGATCTGCCTGAGAAAGATGATTATGAGACTCTTGCAGGTATGATTATGTATCATTACGGCAATATTCCGGATTTAAATGATGAAATAAGGATTCAGAGGTTCACTTTCAGAGTTTTAAGGGTAACATCAACAAGACTGGAACTCGTAAAAATGAAGGTTGACTAAAAAACTGAGGGCTGTTCCAGATATTCACCACGGCCGATCAGATAGTCAGTGAACTACTCAACACGGCGGGGGTCATTCAGAGTATTCATCAGGTCGACAAGGGTATTGCCGGGGCAGAAATTTTTTCTTGCATCAAGAACGAAGGCCTGATAATAAGACCTTATATATGGCATAAAAATTATTTTTTAGTATTTAATAATTCCTGTTTTATTAGTTCTTCTGCCGCAATACACAATTCTGCATATATTTTCTCTCCGAAAGC
>JAAYDB010000080.1 GCA_012729475.1 Bacteroidota bacterium | reverse complement strand
ATCTCTTGAATGAACCATAACCGTTATCTCTTCGGCAAGCTTTTTCTGTAATAAGCGTTCATGAGGAGATTGTTTATGTTTTTCTGTCAGCTCTCTTATCTCTTCAGGCGGAAGAATAGTGAAGATCTTGATGTATTTTTCGGCATCCTCGTCGGAAGTATTCAGCCAGAACTGATAAAAATGATAAGGAGAAGTTTTTTCAGGGTCGAGCCATACATTACCCGACTCGGTCTTTCCAAACTTCGTTCCATCCGCTTTGGTGATAAGCGGAGAAGTGAGGGCAAAAGCCTCTCCTCCTGTCTTACGGCGGATAAGTTCTGTGCCTGTGACAATATTTCCCCACTGGTCGGAACCTCCCATCTGTAACTGACAACCCACTTCATTATACAGATGAAGAAAATCATAGCCCTGTACCAGCTGGTAAGAGAATTCTGTGAAAGACATCCCTTCCCTTATATCCGAACCCAGTCTTTTTTTGACAGAATCCTTTGCCATCATATAGTTGACAGTGATATGTTTTCCCACATCGCGGATGAACTCAAGGAAAGAAAATTCTTTCATCCAGTCGTAATTATTGACCATAAGAGCTTTGTTCTCCCTTGTCTCACTGAAATCAAGGAATTTAGCCAGCTGGTTTTTTATCCCTTCCTGGTTCTTTCTCAATGTTGCCTCATCGAGAAGATTTCTCTCTTCCGAACGGCCTGAAGGATCGCCTATCATCCCTGTGGCACCACCTACGAGAGCGACAGGCACATGACCTGCTCTCTGGAAATGAACAAGAAGGAGGACCTGTACCAGATGACCGATATGAAGAGAGTCGGCACTGGGATCGAAACCCACATAACCGGTAGCTCTGCCTTTACTGAGTAATTCTTCTGTGCCCGGCATGATATCGTGTATCATACCTCTCCATTTTAATTCTTCGACAAAATTCATAAAGCCTGATTTGAGAAGTGCAAATATAGTAAAGACGTTTAAATAATTATATCTCTTGATTGCTCTTCCGGTTCAGGACTGGGTTTTAATCTGTCAAAGCTTTTTCTGAAATTGCCTTCCCCGAGGACAGGGAAGATAGCGGGTACTATATCAGAGATAGGAGAATATAATTTTGATTTGGCCATTGTCTCGCTGTTCATGAATGGTCTTCTTGCGTTGATAGCATTTATTATGGAGAAGATCACACTGAGAATAAGAATATATTTTATAAAACCGAACAGCCCTCCAAGTAATTTATTCAGTAATCCCAGGGATACTGCCCGGATAATTTTATCGGCGACTATACCCACGAAATGTATTACAATGACAATGACTCCGAAAGTTATCAGGAAAGCTATAATCCCGACAAACTGGCCTGACATATCGAACCATTCATAGAGTTTCCCTGCCGTGAAGGTTGAGAATTTAATAGCGCCCCATATACCCAGGATGAGTGCAGCCAGGGCAGCTATCTCTCGCACAAATCCGTCAATAAAGCCCCTTACTACTGCTATCCCCAGTATAATAAGGATCACTATATCAATCCAGCTCATTCATGATAAATTGAAGAAGTGAAAATATGAAAGATAATTGATTATACAAAATGTTGTTTTGAGTCAGAGTCGTGCAGGTCATGCATTCTGCTGTCGCGGAATCTATGCTTCGCTTCAATGTGCTCTGTGCACTGTGCTCTATGCCCTGTGCTTTTTCTAACCCCCCACCCCCTAAAGTGGGCTTTATGTAGCTATATATCTGTGGTTTAGCTGCCACTGACTTCAGATTCTCCTTTCTCTAACATATAATCACCTCAACGTTTCCAGTTCACTGTTCCATGCCATTTTCCCTTGTGCTCTTCCGCTGTCGCGGAATCTATGCTTCGCTTCGATGTGCTCTGTGCACTGTGCTCTATGCCCTGTGCTTTTTCTCCTCATTATGCTGCCGGATGGTGCCATATAATATTTTTGTATTGACAAAAAAATCTCTAATTTTGTGCTCCCTCTTGCATGGTCCTATAGTTCAATGGATAGAACGGAGGTTTCCTAAACCTTAGATCCAGGTTCGATTCCTGGTAGGACTACTAAAAAAAGAAGCGCAAACAGGTAATAAATGACTGAATGCGCTTTTTTATCCTACCTCCTGCTAAAACTATACTGAAACAAATTAGTGATTCAATATATTATCCCCAGGTTCTCTGGATTAGGTTAATATGGGATTTTGGGATTGCAGATTAAGATATCTATTTGATTGTGTATCTCTAACTTACATTACCTGATTAGAATATATTTGTGTAATTCTGAAAGATTTCTGAATTTTGGTCAGGTGGCATCTCTTTCTTTGTACTACCTACGGTAGATTTGCAGCGAGCATAAAATTCCATAATAGCACAATGGAATAAACATCAAGGGGGTGCTGCCTTCTTTTATTCCTGACTAACTGAGCCCTCAAGTCAAATAATAAAAAACCCTGGTTCCAAAACATTATAGGCGAAGATTATTATTTACCTTTCTTGGCCCGGGGCGATTGCTTTTCATAGCATTGTCCGTGCTAGCCTTAGCTTTTTATTTTTTATAATTAATCAACGAAAGTCTCTTTTAGAATGGCTTTGACCTCTTTAATTTCGGGTCTCGAAAGTTTTCCAAGATCCTTAATAATACGCTGTTTATCAATTGTTCTGATCTGATCAAGCACTATCCATCCAATTTTGTTGTCATGTTTTATCTCAACTCGGGTAGGATACTTTTTGGAACTAGTTGTCATTGGCGCAATTACAACAGTCCTTAAGTGGTTGTTCATTTCGTCGGGTGAAATCACAACACAGGGTCTTGTTTTTTTTATCTCGCTACCAATGGTTGGATCGAGGTTAACAAGAATGATTTGATACTGTCTTATTTCCATTCTTCAAGGTTTTCTTCTTCGAAAATGTCTGGCATAATGAGTTTATCATCATCGTTTGCATGCATTTCAATGAATGCTTTATCCCATCCTTTTCTTGGTTTAGCAAGGGGTTTGATAATGATATGCTCTTTATCCAGAATCATTTCAACAGTATCACGGATATTATACCTCTCAATAATGGTTTTGCTGAACCTTATTCCCCTCGAATTGCCAATTTTTACAACTGATACTTCCATGCTTTATTAGATTATTATGTAATTACAATGTTATTACATAATATTGATATTTCCAAAATTATAATAAGTTTTTTATTTGTCATTTGTCTTTGTGGAGTAATTAACAAATTAATAGCAGAAATTCAAGGAAGCTGAATTTGTGCACAAATCGTCAAAGTTAAGGCTAACGGCAGTCTGTCTAAAAACTTCCTGATTACCGTTGGGTAAGCCTCATCAAATTAATTTTCCTGAGCTCTCCGGAACGATAATCTGCTTTCACAAAAACCAGGGAAGGAATATTTATTTCGGTAAAAGTCCTTAAAAATGTTTCTGTGTGACTAAAAATGCCCAAAAACAATGACGCAAGTATCCTCAGATACTCCTTCAGCACATTCATGGTCAAAATATTATTAATTCTTCTGAGATTGCAGGCAATAAACATAAGTCCTGCATCTGCGCTTGCCCTGTT
>JAAYDB010000079.1 GCA_012729475.1 Bacteroidota bacterium | reverse complement strand
TGGTCAGAATTCTCCCACGATCGCTTGATAAAAGAAAATAATAATATTATTTATTTGCCTGTCAGTAAATCCGATTATTCCCTAATTGCCCGGAGAGTGAGGATTCTGATGCCTGGTACCAGTATCTTTACACAAAAGAATAAGAACTTAATTCCAGCACATGAACTTGCTCTATCAGTAAATTTCAAAAGAAGTGCTTTTCCTCATTCTTCTTTGGATCTGCACGATGCTCTTGCTTATCTTAGCCGGAAAGAATTAAGTAGTTCTTTTTCCCTAAAAGGATGGAATGTTATCAGTTATAGGAACTTAAATTTGGGTTTTATAAATAATCTGGGTAATAGAATAAATAATTATTATCCTTCCGGCTGGCGTATAAAGATGAACTATGGGCAATCAGTTGACGAGATACTAAGGTGGGAAAATTGTAGTGAATCATAATTATGATCTAAACATATTGCAATGACTATGAATTCACGTGTGTTTCAAATTTTCGTTAAACCTGTAGGGGCATCCTGTAACCTCCGTTGCAGTTATTGCTATTATCTGGCAAAAAAAAATCTTTATCCGGAATCTTCATTGATAATGAATGATCAGTTATTGGAAAAATACATTATTCAACATATTAAGGCTTCAACAGATGCAACAATCATGTTTTCCTGGCATGGAGGAGAACCGACTTTGGCAGGCATTGATTTTTTCAGAAAAGCAATTGCTTTACAGAAAAAACATATCCCTGAAGGGAAGAATATCATTAATGGGATACAAACCAACGGTGTCCTTTTGAATGATGAGTGGTGTCGTTTTTTTTCTGATGAAAAATTCCTTGTAGGTATAAGTATAGATGGTCCTGAGGAGATTCATAACATGAATCGCCGTAATATTGATGGAATTGGATCATTTAGTCAGACGATGAGGGGGTATGAACTTCTTATTAAACATGAAATAACAACTGAAATACTCTGTGTCCTCAATTCCGGCAATGTAAGGTACCCACATAAGATTTATAATTTTTTCAGAGATCTGTGCGTGCGCTATATAACCTTTCTCCCTCTTGTAGAACAGCAACATGGTTCAACGACAGCTGCGACTGATGAGTCTGTCAACGCGATTGATTATGCACATTTTCTCTGCGATGTTTTTGATGTATGGGTAGCGAATGATATCGGAAAGATCAGTATCCAGATATTTGAAGAACTGGCGATAACAGCCTTTAAAAGAGAGCATACACTTTGTATTTTTAAAGTAAACTGTGGTGGAGTACCTGTTATTGAGCATAATGGAGATTTTTTTTCCTGCGATCATTATGTTGATCATCAACATTTGATTGGGAACATTAATGAAGGTACTATTGCGGAATTTCTTGACTGTAAAAGACAACAGGACTTCGGTAAGGCTAAATCACTATCCCTGCCCGTTTATTGTCTCAAATGTGAGGTAAGGGATATGTGTAACGGAGAGTGCCCTAAGAATAGATTTATACTTACTCCTGATGGAGAACCAGGGCTTAATTATCTGTGTGAAGGGTATAAATTATTCTTTAATCATTGCCGTCCTTTTGTGGAAGCTCTCAGAAAGGTGTGGACAAATGAAAAGCAAAATCAATGAGCAGAATAATTTTTGTGCTTTGGTAGGGTAATCTGAAATATGTTAAAGTAATTACCCTATATAGCGTTATTTCAGTTTCTCCTTAAAGAAATCCACAGTCCTTCTCCATGCCAGTTTTGCAGCCTCTTCGTTATAACGTGAAGGATTAGTGTCGTTATTAAAGGCATGGCCGGTACCGGGGTAGGAGAATATCTGATATTCCTTGTTATTCTTTTTTAGGGTTTCTTCAAATGCAGGAATGCCTGCATTAATTCGCTGGTCATTATCGGCATAATGCGCCATTATGGAAGCTTGTATTTTTACGACGTCTTCCGGCGAAGGCTGACTTCCGTAATATGGTACGGCAGCATCCAGATCTGGTGAGTTAACGGCAACCTGGTTTGTCATAGCACCTCCCCAGCAAAATCCGGTACATCCCACTTTACCGTTTGAGTTGGGATGACTTTTCAGATATTTGACAGCAGCCACGAAATTACCGGTCGTTTCTTCTGAATTAAGTTGCCTGAAAAGAGAACCGACATCACTTGTATCTTCTGGGGTGCCCCCAACAGGCGATAATGCATCAGGGGCAAGAGAAAGAAAACCTTCTTTTGCCATACGCCTTGTAACATCCTGAATATGAGGCACCAGTCCTCTGTTTTCATGGATTATTATCACTGCAGGGAATTTATTCCCTGTAGATGGCCGGGCCATGTAAGCTTTTACATCGCCAGTCACTCCAGGATATGTGATGAATTCTGTCAGAATATCAGGCTCTGAATATTGTTTAGAGGCAGCTGTTAATTCATTTTCTTCCAGGATTGGTAGCAGTAAAACAGCAGCTGCTGAAGAACCTGTTATGACGGTTAGTTTCCTGATGAATTCGCGACGACTGGTCGACCCCTTTCTGTAATCAGAGTAAAGATCTGTGATTTTTGTTTTCATACTTCCACTTTTTTTGTTTTTTACAACTGTGATTTGCATATTAGCTTATCCTGAAAAACTCATAAAAAGATAGTTTAGAGAGAGATTAGAAATATTAAAAGTTGCCAGTCCTCTGCAACCAGGCATCAGATGTATATTTTTTATTATGAGTGTTATGCATGTCGCTGATATTGAGCATTCCTCGTTTTATCTTTGGTTCTTTTAGTGTTTCCGTGTTTCATCATTCAGGCTATTCACAGTATCATGCGGAAGCTTATAAAAGCCTGTTGCGACCTCCATTCATTAAAATTATCATACTAATTTACGAAAAAAGCAAGTAAACAGTTTAATTTTATACCTTATATCCTTAGATTAGATAAATAATTTCAAAATAAATATTCTGTTAAATGAAACACGACATTGAAATTGCCCAGGAGGCAAAGATCCGGCCTGTTGTCAGGATAGCTGAAAA
The DNA here is from genome assembly GCA_012729475.1 of Bacteroidota bacterium. Classification (GTDB taxonomy): domain Bacteria; phylum Bacteroidota; class Bacteroidia; order Bacteroidales; family VadinHA17; genus LD21. Next base: position 6,713 of record JAAYDB010000079.1, on the reverse strand, counting down.
ACTGGGTATTCCTGCAGATGAACTTGAAACATATGGTAAGTACAAGGCAAAGATACCTTTACATTTTATTGATAAGGAGAAAATAAAACAGGCAAAGCTTATCTTGGTAACGGCAATTACTCCAACACCTGCAGGCGAAGGTAAGACTACCACATCCATTGGTCTTGCACAGGCTTTGAACCATATCGGGAAGAGAGCTACGGTTGTTTTGCGTGAGCCCTCTCTGGGTCCGGTTTTTGGTATCAAGGGAGGAGCTGCAGGAGGCGGTTATTCACAGGTCATACCAATGGAAGATATAAACCTGCATTTTACCGGAGATCTTTCAGCTGTTGAGAAAGCTCATAACCTGCTGGCTGCTTTGATCGATAATAATATACAGCTTAAAGAAGGAAATCTGGGAATAGATCCAAGAACAATTGCCTGGAAAAGGGTAATGGATATGAATGAAAGATCTCTGAGGGATATAGTAATAGGTCTGGGAGGTAAGACAGAAGGTATTCCCAGACAATCGGGTTTCGAGATTACAGCTGCCTCTGAGGTAATGGCTACCTTGTGTATGGCAAAGGATCTTTCAGATCTTAAAGAAAGACTTGGTAATATTTTTATAGGATATACCTATACCGATAAACCTGTCTTTGCACGCGACCTCAGGGCAAACGGAGCAATGGCTGCATTATTAAAAGAAGCCATTAAACCTAATCTTGTTCAGACACTGGAAGGTACTCCAGCAATCATTCATGGAGGACCTTTTGCCAATATTGCACAGGGTACAAACTCCATTATTGCAACCAAAACAGGCCTTTCACTGAGTGATATTGTAGTAACTGAAGCCGGTTTCGCCAGTGAACTGGGAGCAGAGAAATTTTTTGACATAAAATCACAGTTCGGTAATCTCAATACACACGCAGTAATAATAGTTGCAACAATAAGAGCTCTGAAATATCATGGAGGAGCAAAATTATCTGCATTGCAGAATGAAGATTTATCAGCCCTGCAAAACGGATTTGATAATCTCGATAAACACATTGAAAATATGAGATATTTTGGTTTCAATCCGGTTATTTCCATTAACAGATTCGATTCTGATTCAGATCAGGAACTGGATTCACTTGTTAAACATTGTGAATCCCAGAAAGTGGAAGTTGCAATAAATGAATCGTGGGCAAAAGGAGGCAAAGGAGCTGTTGAACTGGCTGAAAAAGTCATTGAAGCAATAAAAGACTGTCCCGATTGCTTCATCCCTCTATATGATCTCTCCTGGTCATTCGAGAAAAAGATTGAGACAATAGCAAAAAAAATGTACGGTGCCCACCATGTTGAATATACAGTCAAGGCAAAATCGCAGATGGATAAAATAGAAAAACTCGGACTTGGCAATCTGGCTGTGTGTATAGCCAAGACACAGAAATCATTATCAGATGACCCAAATAGAAGAGGATGCCCGAAAGGATTCACAATAAAAATAAGAGAAATTGAACTGTCATCAGGTGCAGGTTTTATTGTTCCTATTGCAGGAACAATAATGAGAATGCCCGGATTGCCCAATATCCCCTCTGCTGAAAAAATTGATATAGATGCTTCCGGCAAGATATCGGGTTTATTCTGAAAGGATAACATGATTATAAATACAAGTATACTTAATCCCTGTGGCCTATCCCGATTAAACGGGACAAACTATTTTACTTATAAATCAAAATTGTTTACACATGAAAAAATATTTTACATTTTTTCTCCTGGCTGTGATCCTTGTATCATCGTGTAAAAGATATAAGGATTACGAGGGTGTTGTTTTTACCGAAAAAGAACCCCGCGACTGGGAAAATCCTTCTGTTTTCGGAATTAACAAAGAAAATCAACATGCAAGTCTTATCAGCTATCCTGATATGGAAGCAGCTCTGAAGGGTGATAAAAAAGCTTCTTCACATTATCTGTCGCTTGACGGAACATGGAAATTCAATCTTGTTAAATCCCCGGACCAAAGGCCATACTGGTTTTTTAAAGACGATTTTGATATAAGGCAGTGGGATGATATTGAAGTGCCTTCTAACTGGGAAATGAAAGGATATGATGTTCCTATTTATGTAAACATTGGGTATGGATTTGAACAAAACCCTCCGTTCATTCCTCATGAATATAATCCTGTCGGATCGTATAAGCGCTACTTTAAGATTCCACGGAACTGGAAAAACAAAGAAGTTTTTCTTCATTTCGGAGCTGTTGCTTCAGCTTTCTATGTCTGGGTTAATGAACAACCTGTTGGATATAGCCAGGACAGTAAGACTCCGGCGGAATTCAATATAACCCAATATCTGAAAAGAGGTCAGAATTCTTTAGCTGTTGAGGTGTACAGGTGGTGTGACGGAAGTTATCTGGAAGATCAGGATTTCTGGAGGCTTAGCGGGATACAGAGAAGTGTATTCCTGCATGCAAGGCCAAAAACATATATCGAAGATTTTTTCTGTACGGGGGATCTTGTAAACGATTATAATGATGGTCTTCTCAGACTGGGAGTGTCAGTAAAAAGTCCGGGAGATGATAAAGAGGATTATATTATTAAAGCTTCTTTGTTCGAAGAAAATACAGAATTATTTTCCGGGTCTGAGGAGATAAGTTTTATTTCAGATACAGCTTCTGTAACCTTTTTTGGGGAATTGCCGGAAGTGAAAAAGTGGTCTGCAGAAACTCCGTGGCTCTATTCTCTTGTTATAAGCCTTGAAGAAAAGAATGGGGATGTCCTTGAGTGTGTCAGTACAAAAACAGGATTCCGGAAAGTAGAGATTAAGGATTCTCAATTGCTTGTCAATGGAGTAGCAGTTCATCTGAAAGGAACAAATTTGCATGAACATCACGACATTAACGGGCATGTTATTGACGAAGCTACAATATTAAAAGACATCCGTACTATGAAAAGTCACAATATAAATGCAGTCAGAACTTCTCATTACCCTCAGCAGGAATTATGGTATGAGATGTGTGACAGGTACGGGCTTTACCTGATTGATGAAGCTAATATTGAGTCGCATGGTATTGGATATGACAAGGATGTAACTCTGGCCGATAAACCGGAATGGGGAGATGCTCATTTTGAGAGAATGAAAGCAATGGTGGAAAGAGATAAGAATCATCCTTCTGTTATTATCTGGTCTCTTGGAAATGAAGCCGGCGACGGACACAATTTCCTGAGAAATTATTTATGGACAAAAGACCTGGATCCTTATCGTCCTGTACAGTATGAGAGAGCAGAGAAAAACACTAATACTACTGAAAGACATACCGATATTATATGTCCCATGTATTCCAGAATAGAACAAATTGAAGCTTATGCGGCGGATGAACAAAATGACAGACCTTTAATTATGTGTGAGTATGCTCATTCAATGGGCAATTCTACCGGAAACCTGCAGGATTACTGGGATGTAATTGAAAAATATCCGAAACTACAGGGGGCTTTTGTCTGGGACTGGGTAGACCAGGGGATTCTCAAAACAGGTTCAGATGATGAAAAATACTGGGCGTATGGAGGAGATTTCGGAGAAGAGGGAGTCCCCAGTGACGGTAATTTCTGTATTAATGGGCTGGTCTGGCCTGACAGGACACCGAAACCCGGATTGAAAGAGGTTAAGAAGGTGTATCAATATGTTGAATTTAAACCTGTTGACCTTGAAAAAGGGATAATAAGAATAAGAAATAAATATGATTTTATTGATCTTTCCGAATTTGGATTTACCTGGGAAATAGCTTCAGAAGGGTCTGTTTTACAGGCTGGAATTATACCTCTGGGAAAACTCAATCCAAAAGAGGAAAAAAATATTTCACTTCCTTTTGAGGAAATTGATCCTGCTCCGGGAAGAGAGTATTTCTTAAATCTGAAGATTATGGGAAATGATGAGAGGCAGCTCGTTCCGGCAGGCCACGTGTACGCCGAAGAACAGTTTAAACTTCCCTTTCAGACCAGGATAGTCGAAACTGAAATCCCGGTATTATCTGTTTTACAGACTAATATTACAGGAAATAATCTTGAAGTGGCTGGGACAGATATGAAAATTATATTTGATCTTCAAAAAGGGAGAATGATGTCCTATACTTACGGAGACAGGGAACTGATCTTAAAAGCTCCTGAACCTGATTTCTGGAGACCACCAACAGATAATGATTATGGCAATTATATGGATAAAAGACTTTCTGTATGGAAGAAAGCAGGAGAGCGGACCGTTGTTACAAGTGCTGATATACGCAGACCGGATATGAATAGAGTTCTTGTTGTTTTCAGGTATGATATAACAGATCCTGCAGGAATGAAAATAGCAGGATATTCTTCTACATACAGTATTAGCCCATCAGGAGACTTAGTAATCTCCAACGCATTCAGTAAATTATCAGCTAATATTCCTGAAATACCCAGAATGGGCATGCAGATGCAGATTCCAAAAGAATACGTAAATCTGAGGTGGTTGGGAAGGGGACCTCATGAGAATTATTCTGACAGGAAAAGTTCGGCATTTATTGGTCTTTACGAAAGTACAGTTGCTGACCAGTATGTACCTTACATACGACCCCAGGAAAACGGTTACAAAACAGATACACGATGGCTTTCCCTCACTGATGCTGAAGGAAATGGTATTCTTGTATCAGGAGATCCCGTCTTTTGTTTTTGTGCTCTTAACAATATTCATGACGATTTTGAATCGCCAGGCAGACTGTCACAATACAGAAAAGATGCCAGAAGTGCCAATACTCATACAAATGACATACAACCAGGAGACCTGGTAAATCTTAATATAGATATGGGGCAGATGGGAGTAGGAGGTGATGACAGTTGGGGGGCTCCGGTACATCCACAATACAGATTGACACAGACAAGCTATGAATACTCATTCCGGATCCGTCCGATAAGTAAGGATGATGATGTTTTTGAACTTTCACGACAAAAGTTCTGACGGCATATCAAATCTCTTCATAGAAATATGCTGTCTTTTTATCTGCATCATCCCATGTATATAACTTTCTGTCCCTGTTAAGATAGAAAAAATTCATCATGGCAAAATCACCTGCACACATAGTGGCATGAACAAAAAGAAGCAATGACAGACTCCATTTCCATAAAGGAGGGACATGAAAAATAAGAAGAATTAGTCCTGCTGAAATTAATGCAAAAGGAGTAAATCCGACCAGACTGAATTGTTTTGCATTTACAACATGTTCATGAGCCGTTACGTAGAACATGTATTGCTTAAGATCCATGCCTATACGTATCCTTTTCGCTCCGGTTGTCAGAAAAGGTATAATGTGTAAAAACTCATGAACAGGAATAATAATTACGGGAAAGATTGCAAGTCCGAGAAGAGTGTGCAGAAATATATGTCTGAGAGGATAATAACCGCTGATGTTTATTCTGATATATGCCGCCAGACCAATAAGAATTATACAAAAAGACCAGTAAAAAACCATCAGACCGGATTTTCGTCTGAGATAATCGAGAATAAAAGTAACCAGTTCATCATATGGTATTTTGCTTATCTGCCTGTAACGTTTTGTGTCTTCAAGATCGTTAACCCGTGGAACCATGTAGAAGTTTTTTTTCAAAAGTAAGGGTTTGGGGGGAATAATAAAAACCTTTTAAGTAATGACAGAATGTGCTTTTTATATCTTTTTAAATGGTACGTTATTTGATAACTTTGCATTAAATAGTATAGAGCAGTGAGATACTTCTTGTCATTATTATTTCTTTTCCTGCTGTCGAAAATGTTGTCAGGACAGTCTGACTCTTTACTGCAAATAGCCGACTCTGTCCCCGAACAACTATATGTCCTGAACAGGGTGGAACGTAACGGTGAGATACTGCCTGAAGTAGAGATAAGGGAAGTGACAATATTAGGACGCGAGAGCGGTCGGTCAGCCAGACGAAACAGATCATTGCTGAAACGTTACGAAAGACATATCTATAATCTTAAAAGAGTATATCCCTATGCCATAGTGGTAAGAGAGAGACTTTACAAGGCTAATTATGATCTTGAGAGGCTTAAAGATGACAGAGAAAGGAAAAAGTATATAAAAGATCTCGAAAAAGATGTCTTTGCAGAATATGAAGATGATATGAAAAAACTGACACTGACACAGGGTAAGTTGCTTATCAAACTTGTGGACCGTGAGACGCAGATCACTTCTTTTCAGTTAATAAAAGACTACAGGGGGGGCTTTTCAGCAGTTTTCTGGCAGGGAATAGCCAGAATATTCGGGACAAATCTCAAGGCTGAATATGATCCCTACGGCGAGGATGCTCTTACAGAGGCTATTTTAAGGGATATTGAAGCCGGTTTATTATGAATGAGTACTAATATCGAATCGGTTGAAAAGATTATTTATTGGAATAAAGATAGAGCCACTATCACCGCTTAAAAACTTTTACAAGTCAGTAAAATCAAACTTTGAAAATGAAAGAATAAAATGGGTCGATATGGATAATATTCATATTACCCTTGCATTCCTTGGAGATACTGCCGAAGACAGAGTAAGATCCCTGGATAGAATGTTAAAAAGTGTATGCCCGGGTTTTGGTAAATTCAGTTTCCTGTTGTCCGGACTGGGCGTTTTTAAAGATCTGTCCAATCCCGGAATACTATGGATAGGGGTAAAACAATATGAAGAATTAAAGGGCTTAAATAATCTGATAGCAGACGGATTGAGAAAAGAGGGTTTCAATATCGAAAGGCGTA
>JAAYDB010000078.1 GCA_012729475.1 Bacteroidota bacterium | reverse complement strand
TTTTTATTCTGATAAGTCCGCTCTCAGGTAAACCTGATGCGGACTTCTCAGAATAAAAAAACCGTACGCCAAAGGCGTACGGTTATGGACCTGTTTGCGGAGAGAGGGGGATTCGAACCCCCGGTCCGCCGGATGGCGGACAACGGTTTTCGAGACCGCCGCATTCGACCACTCTGCCATCTCTCCGGTTGATGAATCATAAGTAAAGAAATAATCTCACTCCTTATGATTTGTAATAACAGATTAAAACCATCATGCAAAAATGATGATTTTTATTAAAAGAATTTGTTATTAAGCAAAAAAAGAAAAGGATATTAAAACGCCATTATGGGATTTTTATAAACTTACGGATTATTCTACAGTCCGGATATTGCAGTATAACGAAATACACAGATGGTGGCAGATCTTCAACAGAAATACTCGTTTCACCCTTATCATATAGAAATATTTGTCTGATTATAGTGCCATTTATATCTGCTATCTCAATGCTTAAGCATCCTTCAATATTTCTTAACCTGATAATATTTTTTGCAGGATTGGGAAATATTACGTTACGGACAAAAGAGTCGCTTATATCCCTTATATCAGTGGCTTCATCACTTCTTATTTCTATGTTGTCGAGAAAAAACCTTTTTGCCTGAGCTTCAAAACGGATTTTCCCGCTTGTAATACCCGGAGTAAGAGGGATTACCTTTTTTTCATATTCCTCAGAAGGTTCTATCAGATCCCCTAATTGCTGATCATTTAGAGAAACAATTACCTCTGAAGCATCACCCGGCCAGCAACATATATCAAATTCAAGGACTAGTCCGGCATCCAGACCGGAGAAATCTATCAGGGGTGTCTCAATCCAGCCGGTTATTGAGGCTGTACCTAACTTAATTTCACCTCCTGCAGGATATATTTTATAGCCAGTCCAGCCGGGGATAAGAGTTTTTGTGTCAAGTGAACCTGAAGCATCACTTGTAGAGGGAGTAGAATGAGTACCCGTTGTGAAACCTGAAAAATCTTCGGAAAACACGACTTGTTGACTGTGTAAACTGGAAAATGAAAGAGAAATCAGACAGGTAAGGGTACATAATGCAAAACGCAGCGATTGTTTCATGATAATAAAGATTTAGCACGTTATACCTTTTAGCACATGCTAATTTATTTAAAATTTGAATTATCACCTTAATTTTTAATGGAAAATCATATTTTTGAAAAAAATCTGTTCCATTAACCTGATAATTTGTACTACCGTGAAAAAGAATTTAAGATCATTTATTTTTGCAGCTTTTTGTATCATGTTGATAAGTCCTTCCTGTAATAATGAGAAAGCGGTTGACAAAACAAATCCTTTCTTCAGTGAGTTCGAAACTCCATTTAACGTTCCGCCTTTCGAAAAGATAGCGGCCAGGCATTATATGCCGGCTTTTGAAAGAGGGATGGAAGAAGGGAGGAAGGCTGTCAGTGAGATTGTTAATAATCCTGAGGATCCTACTTTTGCCAACACTGTTGAGGCTCTTGACCGGAGTGATAAACTTCTGAATACAGTAACAAATATATTTTATGGTCAGACATCGGCAAATACAAATGATTCTTTGCAGGCCATTGAAATGGAAATCTCTCCGAAACTATCTGAATACAGTGATGAGATAAAACTTAACCCTGAGTTGTTTAAAAGGATTAAACATGTTTATGAAAACCGCTCTGCAGAAGAATTAACCCGGGAACAGGATTTCATTCTTGAAAACCTTTACAGGGAATTTGTAAGGATGGGAGCGAACCTTTCCATAGAAGATCAGGATACTCTGAAGAAAATAAATCAGAGCTTATCCGTTCTCACTGTTCAGTATGACCAGAATGTTCTTGCCGAAACAAATAATTACAGATTGCTTGTAGATGAAGATGATCTCAAAGGATTACCGGAGTCATTGGTGGCATCAGCAGCTGAACTTGCAGAAAACGAAGGCCATGAGGGTAAGTGGGCTTTTACAACCCAGCGGCCGAGCATTTTCCCTTTTATCCAGTATTCCCCGGACAGGGATCTTCGCCGTGAGATTTTTAATGCATATACCAACAGGGGGAATAATGGGAATGAAAATGATAATAATGATATTCTGGCGGAAATTGTCAGGCTGAGAGCTGAACGTGCTGCACTTCTTGGCTACAGGACTCACTCTCATCTGGTTCTCGAGCCAAGGATGGCAAAAGAGCCGGACAATGTTTTTAGCCTCCTTAACGATTTGTGGGATAAGGCTACTCCGGTTGCCAGGCAGGAGGTGAAAGAGATGCAACAGATAATTGACCGGGAAGGAGGCAGTTTCAGACTTGAACCATCTGACTGGTGGTATTATGCAGAAAAGCTGAGGAAAGAAAAATACGATCTTGATGAAGAAGAATTAAAACCATATTTCCTTCTTGATAATGTAGTGGAGGGTGCATTTACGCTGGCAAACAGACTTTTTGGCCTTAGCTTTACACTATTATCTGATGTTCCTCTTCCACATCCTGATGCCAGAGCTTATGAAGTAAAGGAGGAAGATGGTTCACATTGCGGAGTTTTGTATATGGATTTCTTCCCCAGGGAGAGTAAACGTCAGGGAGCATGGTGTATGACTTACCGTATACACAGAATAGACAGCGATAATAATGAGGTAAAACCTGTTGTGTCAACAGTGTTTAATTTTACTCCCCCTGCCGGTAATATGCCGGCACTTCTCAGCCTCGACGAAGTATCGACTGTTTTTCATGAGTTTGGACATGCTCTTGATGCACTGTCAAACAAAAACAGCTATAATATTACTTATGTGGCCTGGGATTTTGTAGAACTGCCATCACAACTACTGGAACACTGGGTTACCAGACCGGAGATGCTCAATCTGTATGCAAAACATTATCAGACCGGAGAGACTATTCCGGAAACACTTGTTAAAAAGATAATAAACAGTAGCTACTTTAACCAGGGTTTTTCAAATGTTGAAATATATGCTGCTTCATTCCTGGATATGGCATACCATACCCTGGAGGCTCCGGCAGAAGTAGATATACAGACTTTTGAAAAGGATTACCTGGCAAAACTGGGGCTTATTCCGGAAATAGTGCCACGCTACAGGAGTACGTACTTCACTCATATAACGGGTGGTTACGATTCGGGTTACTATAGTTACACCTGGGCTGCCGTTATTGATAGTGATGCTTTTGAAGCCTTTAAGGAAAAGGGTATATTTGACCGTACCACAGCTGAATCATACCGGAAAAATATCCTTGAGAAAAACGGGATAATGGATCCAATGACCATGTATGTTAATTTCAGGGGGCATGAGCCGGATATTGAGCCTTACCTTAAGAATCTGGGTTTTCTGTAGGGATGTATTTTACTCCGGCCGAAAGTCCTATCTGAGAAGGTTCCTTACGGGCACTCTTGTTTGTGTTTTCTTGTTGGATTTTTCTTTCTCTTTCTCTTTAACGTATTTATATCTCCTCCAGAAAGGCCAGGTAGTGAGAGAAGTGAAACGAATAAGATATTGAAAGGGTTTGAACCCCATCATATAATGCAATATTTTATATAATAATGTAACACCGGCTACCATCACTGCAATACTGATGAACTGTGAAATTATTTCCCACCATAAAGCAGATGGACTTATGCCTGTAGCCTCTGTGATCAATAACAATAAGTGAATATTTACGGCATTAATAAAAATAATGAAAAAAGTGGCCATGCCATGAGCCGTTTCTATAGCTCTTTCGGGACAGTTATTCAAACATCTCATACAGCTTTCGCAGGTGAGTTTCCAGTATGGCCTGCCATTAACCATTATTATAGATGAGGTAGGACATTCATTTATGCATATACCACAATTGCTACACTTATCGTTTGCTACAAAAGTCTTGGAGAGGAAAAACCTGCCTCCTAGGTAATAAGCCAGAGATACAGGACTTATAAGCAAATCGGCAGGCAGAGAAAAGAGTCCCCGATAAACCCTGTGGCCTGATAATATTCTGTTGGCAAATCGCCTTACAATACCTTCACATCTGTTAAATATTGAGACAATAACACTTCTTTTTAATCCCGGATGAAGGGATATCCAGTTTGAAGGCATATCAACAGGCCTGAAACCAATGCATTTGTACCCCTTAAGCCATAACATAAGAGCCGGAACAATAAGGGCTAGTCCCGTCATTCCTGGTGTAAATATTTTAGATAATTTCAATCCACCTCTGGTATTGACAAGAAATATTTCAGGACAGAGACCGGCCGGGAAACCTGCTATGAACTTAAGCATGATCGGAGGAGCATTAAACCCATGGGTGGGAAAGACAAAGCCAATAAGGTTCTTCTTGTTTGTATCAGGAAAAGTAATACCTGTCAGTCTGTCAATAGACTGAACATCTGTTCGTAAACCTTTTTTAATTGCCTCTTCAGCTATCCATTGTGCTGAAGTGCGGGCGTTACCTGTACCTGAAAAATAATATATGTACAGCGAATCCCAGTCTGCCATTGCTTTTTTAATATCGTGATTTTTCTTAACAATAATCTCACTACTAATATATGGATAATAGCCTTACTTTTGTACTGATAAATGATAATGAATAAAACAATTCTGTGCGGACTGACTATTGATGAGATCTATGAGATAATGCAATCTTCAGGTTTCAGAATGGATCATGCACGTGCCACAGCAAATCAGATTTACAAAAAAGGTCTATCAGATCTGTCGGAATCCAATAAGCTTTCCAAAAAACTAAAAATGTTTATCAAGGAAAAAACCTTAAGCGGATTATTTCTTCCCGAGTCGTCATTTATCTCTTCTGATGGTACACAGAAATCCGTTTTCCGGAGACATGACGGAAGATGTTATGAAACTGTCATGATGAGTGAGGGTAAAAGAACCACAGTATGTGTCTCAACACAATCGGGATGCAGAATGGGTTGTCCTTTCTGTATGACAGGGAGGTATGGTTTTTACGGAAACCTGACGGCTGGTGAAATACTCAATCAGATTATCAGCATACCATTATCCAGACCTGTTACTCATGTTGTTTTTATGGGGATGGGTGAGCCCATGGATAACATTGATAATGTTGTAAAAGCATGTACTGTGATGATGGCAGAATGGGGTCTGGTAATAAGCAGAAGGAATATCACTGTATCTACTGTGGGTATTACGGGAAAGGTTAAGCAGTTTATCAAAGAATCACCATGCAATCTTGCTTTTAGTCTGTATTCCCCTTTTCCTGATGAGAGACGGGCAGTTGTCCCTGTCGAAAAGTCATATCCGTCCATCGACATAATAGAAATAATGAAAAGCGATGACAAGCACAAAGACAGGAGATTAAGCATTGCATATATTATGATAAACGGGATAAATGATTCCGACAAACATTTGGAAGGTCTTATCAAACTGTTGAAAGGTTCACGGATACGTGTCAATCTCATTCCCTATCATCCCGGACCTGATGATGTGAACAGATCATCTTCTGAGAAAAGAATGCAACACTTCAGGCATAATCTGACCATTTCAGGCATTTCAGCATCAGTACGCAAATCGAGAGGGCAAGACATATCAGCTGCATGCGGTCTTCTTGCATCTCAGTTTGAACAGTGAAGCAACATTGTTCCGGAGCCTGCCTGTGAGCTTGCCCTGGAAAAAACACGGAGAAAGATCATTGCTGAAGAAAAAAGTCTTATATTGTTATGTTGTTATAATACAGATAAATAATGCAAAATGTCATCCTCTCAGTCCTGATTGGCATGGTACTTATTTCCGGATGCCAATCACAGACCGGCACAACAACAAAACATCCGATTGCCATTATACCGGCACCTGTCTCTTTTACACAGATGAAAGGTTCATATAGTTTTACTGACAGAAGCAGGATAATTGTATCACCTCTTAATACTGAAACCAGAGTGGTTGCAGATTTTCTGGCCCACATGATCAGTAATTCATCAGGAATGGATATTTCCGTAACAGATGGGTCCGGAGATGCCAGGGCATCAGTGTATATGTCTCTAGACAGCTCTGTAAAAAATGCAGAAGGATATTACATAAAGATAGATCGCAGGAGTGTTACAGTGAGAGCAGCAACCCCTGCAGGGTTATTTTATGCAGTCCAGACTATAAGACAGCTTTTCCCTCCAGAGGTTGAAGCCGGCCATGTCATCAAAGGGATGGAACTTGTTTTACCGGCTTGTGAGATAATTGATGAACCTGCTTTTGTTTACAGAGGAATGCACCTGGATGTAGCACGACACATGTTCTCTGTTGAGGAAATAAAAAAATACATTGATATCCTTGCCCTGCACAAGATGAACACCTTCCACTGGCATCTCACAGATGATCAGGGATGGAGACTGGAAATACGTAAGTATCCTGAACTAACCCGGATTGGATCTTTCAGGAAGGAAACCTTAGTCGGACATTCAAAACAAAAACCAAATATTTTTGATGGGGTTCCCTATGGAGGATATTACACTCAGGATGAGGTGAGAGATATTGTTGATTATGCTTCTTCAAGATTTATCACAATTATTCCTGAAATAGAAATGCCGGGCCATTCACTTGCGATACTGGCCTGTTATCCTGAATTAGCCTGTACAGATGGACCCTTTGAAGTGGCAACTACCTGGGGAGTTTTTCATGATGTTTTATGTGCAGGTAAAGAAGAAACCTTCGTTTTCCTCCAGGATGTGTTGTCAGAAGTGGCAGATTTGTTCCCTGGTAAATATATTCATATTGGTGGGGATGAATGTCCGAAAACAAGATGGGAACAATGTCCATTATGCCGGCAGAGGATCAGAGAAGAGAAACTGGCTGATGAACATGAACTTCAGAGTTATTTTATCAGGAGAATGGAAAAACACCTTTTCTCCATAGGTAAGGAAATCATAGGCTGGGATGAAATACTGGAGGGAGGACTTGCTCCGGGAGCAACTGTTATGTCATGGAGAGGTACTGAAGGGGGTATTGCTGCAGCCAGACAAAAGCACAGAGTGATAATGACACCAAATAATTTTGTTTATCTCGATTATTATCAATGTGAACCGGAGGGACAACCTCTTTCAATAGGAGGATACCTGCCTCTTGAAAAAGTTTATTCTTTTAATCCCGTTCCGGCAGAACTGTCAACAGATGAGCAAAAATACATAACAGGTGTTCAGGGGAATGTCTGGACTGAGTATATAAGTGTTCCGGAGCATCTTGAATATATGGTTTTCCCCAGAGCCTTTGCCATTGCAGAAACCGGATGGACACCTGCCAGACTGAAGAACTTTGAAGATTTTCTTGTACGCCTGGGAACACTCACAAACAGATATGATATAATGGGAATAAATTATTTCAGGGGCGAATACAGGGATACCAGAAAACCTTAAACAAGGGGATTGATCATCTGGAACATATATTCATCAAGATATCCCCCGGAAATTTTTATCCATTCTTTTTTTATGCCTGTCTGTTTAAATCCCAGTCGGGTGAACAGATCTATACTTTCCTGGTTGTTCTCAAGAATGTTACAGAAGATCTGGTGCAGCTGAAGAGTATCGAAACAATAATTTATAAGACATTTAAGAGCCATGGATGCATAACCTTTTCTTCTTTCATCTTCGTCAGCAATAAGAATACCCAGACCGGCTCTTTTATGAAAAGGATCAAAATCGAAAATGTCTATTGTCCCTATTGTTTTCTTTTCCTTCACCAGATCAATCATAAGCCTCAACTGACCTGTCTCGTAAATATTCTTATGAGAATTCTCCAGATATCTTTTTAGGGTGTATTTCGAGAAAGGTGAGAAAGTATTGCTTATCAGCCAGTATGAGACATTATTTTCCCATTTGTATAATAATTCCAGATCCTCAGGTTCCAGGGCCCTCAGACTGATTTTATCACATTTCATAAAAGAAAAATATTATCTGATCATTCATTTAACAGCAGGTTAAGTTCTCTGACGAATGCTTCACCAAAACCGGCTTTTTGTATTGACTGTAGTTCTTTTCTTGCATCTGCTATACTTTGATATTCTCCGGCCAGGTACCTGTAATAACCATCTTCTCCATAGACTTCCCTTACATCCCGGATATCGTTGAACAGGTTCATGTTCAGAGGTGATAGGGAAGCTTTTATCTGAATGGTATAGATACCGCTGCCTGAGGGTGCTGTCAGTCCGGATAGTTTCAGTTTAACTGCCTCCACCGATATATTACCCAGTTCATAATGGTTTATTATGTAAGCATCCTTGAATCCTTTTTCTCTGACATACGACAGAAAACGTGTAGCATCAGAGTTATTATAAAAAACTCCGACAGTGTATACGAATACCGGTTCGGCTTCAATAGTTCTCAGGAATAATCTTCCATGCAGATCCAGGTTGCTGAAATACCCTGAGCTCAGTTTCTGGTCTGTCTGCATAAGGATGATGCTGTATTTATTTGCTGAAGCCATCCGCAAATGTTCCGGAGTGTAAGTATCCTGGCGGAGGATAATTCCCGATTGAGGATCAACGATGCCGAAAGTGACGCGTCTGTTGTATTTTCTGCCTTCCGGATTATCTGATCCGTCCGGATTGTTATTGATAGCAGCAAAATTAGATTCACCAAACGATTTTTTTACAAATCTTGATGCAGGGATGGCTGAAGAAGTAAGATAATCGATCACTGCCTGGGCACGTCTGTCTGCCAGTCTGAGATTATAGGCTGAAGATCCTTTTGCATCTGTATAACCTGCCACTTCAATTTCCAGATCAGGGTAAGTGACCAGGATGGACCTCACTTCTTCCAAAGCTGATTTTGCTTCTATCGTCAGGTCATACCTGTCGAATTCGAAAAGGATATTGGTTATTGAAAGGAAACCTCCGGCAGCTACCTCCAATGGTATCAGATTGGGATTTACAGCCATATATTGACTGAGAAAGTACAGAGGCAGACTCAGTTGTACTGTGTCTGGCTTATAGCCTTCATGGCTGGTTATCAGTTTATACTCACCCGGCTTGAATTCAAATTTGAATGTTCCATCGCGGTTGAGTGGGATAGTCTCAATGAGGGTCCCCTCTGCAGCATCGGTAAGTTTTAACTGAGCTTTATCAGGATCAGCTTTCAGTCCATCTGAGAGGATGACAGATCCTTCTGCAGTGGTAAGCTCATCAGCAGGATCGACACCAACAATTCCATAGATATTTAGTGCTTCTTCTTCTTCATTGTACAATCCGGCAATGAATCCCGGAGCATTATTATTTAGAATAAAAGAAGTATTGTCTCCGGTTGTGTTGAAGGCATAGGGCATGGCAACAGGATTAGTCCAGTTACCGCTTCTGACAACTGACCTGAAGACATCATAGTTACCCATTGTCACATGACCTTCTGAACTGAAGATAAGGGCATCATTGTCGGGGTCGAAGAAAGGTGTATCCTCATTATATGGTGTATTAATCCTCTCTCCCAGATTTACAGGTTCTCCCCATGAATCATCGGCCTGTTTTTCTGAGAGCCATAGGTCGAGTTCTCCATATCCTCCGGGCCTGTTACTGGAAATAAACATTGAGTTACCGTCAGGAGTGATAAAACCACTTGCTTCCCAGTAGATAGTATTGATCGGTTTGCCAAGGTTTTTTATCTTTGTCCATGTTGTGTCATTTCTTTCTGAGAAATACAGATTACCGTCTCCTCCGTCATCCATGTACAGGATCAGCAACTTACCATCTCCGGTAAGTGATTTTGAATAAAACCTGTCATAACCGCCAAGCTGTTCTGTTATATCAGATGGTTTTTCCCATTCCTGTCCCTTCAATGAGCATAATATGCTGGTTTTCCCGTCTGTCTTTTGGGTAAAAACAAAAACTGAATCATTCTTTGAGATAACCGGATTGCATGCTCCGGGATAGTCTTTCAGCCAGGGGGTAAAAAGATCGGACAGTACCCTCACTGGTTTTTTCTTCATTTCCATGGAATAACGGCAGCTACCTATCTGCTTGTCAATGTATTCTTCCCTGAAAACTTCACTGTCAGTCAGTTTTTCTTTGGCCACATTATATTGATCGATAGCCTGTTCCAGACTGTCGTTAACATGATATGCAATAGCCAGGTACATATAAGTGTCAAGGGAGGCTTTTTCCCCATTTTCGATGTACTCTTTCTCATCAGTAACAATATTCACTGAGGCTTTTTTTAGCAATTCAAGAGCTTCCTTTTTCTTACCTGTAATATTCAGATAGCAGATCCCCAGTTTAGCCGCCAGGTTATTGTTGTCCGGATAGGCTTTGTACAGGGGTTCATAAAGCTTCGCAGCTGTCAGATAGTCTTCATCATAATAGAATGAAATATCAGCCTGCTGAACTGACCGGGCAAAGGTTTTATCAGTCACCTGGGAATTCATAGCAGTAAATCCGTAAGCGAAAAGCAGAACGGTCAGAATACATTTTGGCATTCGGTTCATTGTCTGGATACTTTTTTGACAAAGATTTCTTCGGGATATCCTTTTTGAATCAGGTTTAATCTCCATGAAGAAGCCTCATCACGGGTTGCAAAACGGCCTGATGTATACCTGTAAAACTTGTCATTCTCATTAAACATGACGAGAATGTCGTCGATGTATTTGAAATGACTGACATCAACAGGGTTATAAAGAGCCATGACCTGTACGGTATAATATAGTATACCGGAATCATCCTTATCCTGATCGGTGACATCGTCAACCCTCATATTCCGGACAAGGATGTTTGAGTCAATTGCAGCAACAACAGGGAATTCTTCAGGATTAATCCTTGTATATACTCTGGGTATCAGCGAAGAATCCCTTTCAAGCGTAATGTCGATAGCAAGGATAAGTCCATCTTCTTTACGGACAATGGTTGTATCGATAATATGAGGGAAATATCCCTTTCCGGAATAAATGAGTCTGTATTGGCCGGGAGGTACAGAAACGTTATATGAACCGGATCCGGGATTGGGAGTACTATTGTATAATGTGTCGCCTGCCATTTTATCAAGGACCTCTATTCTGCAATTCTTATCAGCTGTAAGGATAGTATCATTTAACCGGAATGTCCCTGCTATTTCATGGATAAGGTTAACATCGGGTCCTTCAAGGCCTATAAAGAAAATATCTCGTTTTTTGTAATCAGTTTTCCGGGAGTGAAAAGCGTTCATTCCATTGTTGTGGGGTTGAAGGAATTTATCGTCATCGGTTGAATTGACCGGAAAGCCAAGATTTTCCGGAGCACTCCATCCTGCCTGTGTGTAAGTACTTTTGAACAGATCATAACCTCCCATTGATTTATGACCTTCTGAAGAGAAGAAAAGAGTTTTCCCGTCTTTGGTAATAAAAGGGTTATCCTCATTATATGGGGTATTAACGGTTACCCCAAGATTTACCGGTATGCCCCATTCGCCTTCAGTATCTATTTCAGAAACGTAGATATCCAGACCACCATATCCTCCTTCCCTGTTGCTGGTGAAATAGAGTTTACTGCCATTTGCTGAAACAGAGGCATGTGATTCGTAATATTTGGTGTTAATATTTTTGTTCAGTTTAACAATGGGAGTCCAGGAATCATCAATATAATGGGAAGTATATATATTACCATCGTAATTGTCAGTCTTGTAAAGGAAAAGCTGTGTCCCGTCGGAATTGAGAGAACAGCTTGAGCAATCTTCTCCTGCATTCAGCTGATCTGTTATATCAACAGGAGGCTGCCATATACCTCTTATTTTTTTTGAAAACAGAATGGTATTTATCAGTCCTCTCTTTTCAGTATAGACTATTGTATTGCCATCAAAGCTGACGGCAGGATTTTCGTTGACGGCTCCTTCGGTGAATTTTTCTGACAGAAGCCTTGTACTTATTACAGCCGGATTGCCCTTAAAGAGTATCGCATTCCTGCATGCTTCAATCTGCTGGTCGGCGAAATCCAGGTTTTGTATCCCTTTCTTGCTTTTTACTTCTCCTGCAAGCCGTTTGAATGTTTCAAGAGTGCTAATAGCTTTCTCCAGCTCATTATTTATCATATAGGCTTTTGCAAGATAGAAATAGGCATCAAGAGGAGCTCTTTTTTCTTTGAATGAACTTATTTTTGCATCATAGGTGGCATCTGTTACAGCAGCCTCAAGATAGGGGATGGACTTTTCTTTTTCATCGGCAATATTGAGATAAGAAGTGCCAATTTTATAAGCAATATTCATATTTGCCGGATCATCAAGTAAAAGGTAAAGCTGATTGGCAAGGTCGTATTCTTCATAAAGATAAAATGATTCTGCTTGCGCAAAAATCTCTTTCATCTCTTTCCTGGATTGTGATGACAGAGAAGAAGAGATAAGCAGGGCAGTGGTCATAAAAACCAGCACGATATATGTCTTTTTTAATTTTATATCTTTCATTTTGGCAAATCTGGTGATTTTAAAAAAAGAGCTGACCATTGTTGCGGATTGTTATTTTCTGAATGTGATCTTAAAGATGTCTTCTTTTCCCTCTGTTCCCGGTTCTTGAGGCATTGTATAGTATCCTGCTTTACCATTATCAACAGGCATAAAAAAAATATTATCGTCAGGGGTGTTCAATGGATAGCCCAGGTTGTCCGGAGGGCTCCATAAGCCGTTTGACTGTATCTCAGACCTGAATATGTCGTAACCTCCCATTGTTGAATGTCCCTGTGAACTGAAGAAAAGAGTTTTTCCCTGATTGATAAGAAAAGCCCTGTCTTCGTTGAAAGGGGTGTTTATTTCGGGACCAAGGTTTACCGCTGGCCCCCATTCGTTGTTCTCTTTTTTTGATATATACAGATCTAATCCACCGAAGCCTCCCGGTCTGTCTGAAGAAAAGATCAGGGTATTGCCGTCTTCTGTTACAAAACCATGAGACTCCCAGTATCTGGTATTGATATTGTTGTTTAACTTAACTGTTTGTTTCCACACAAAACCATCGAAAGTACTGGTGAAAATATCACTGTCGAAATCATCGTTTTTTGACAGATACAGGGTGTTGCCATCAGAAGAAAGGCAGGATATATACATGTCCCCGTCCGAATGTAATTCAGGAGTAATATTCACCGGGGGAGCCCATTTACCGTTTACCTTCTTTGACAGCATTATAGCATCATAAAATTTAAGAGAGACCATATAGGCAAATGACTTGCCGTCGGAAGAGATAAGCGGGTTAAAATTGTTTTTCTCGTCATTGAAGAGGGGTCCTATGTTTTCTCTTGAAAAGGATACCGGATTTTCAAGATATTCTTTTGCGATATCGCAGGACTTTATTTGTTGGTCTATAAAATCAATATTTTCCCTGTCGTCAGGCAGGAGTGTCTCCGAATATTTTCTGAAAGCATCTTTTGCTTTATCAAAATGATAGTTGATGAGATATGCCCTGGCTATTTCATAAAGGGCATCGTAAGGTGCAGAGGTTTCGGTTATTGTTCCTTCACGGTGTTTTGCCGATACATTTGATGAGGCAGTCTCCAGATAATCAATGGCAAGGTTTTTTTGTCCTGGTATATTCATATAACAGGCCCCTATACGAAAAGCAATATTGGCATTTTCAGGTACTTTCTCGTATATTCCCAGATAATACTGAAGGGCATCGGGATAGTAACCTTTCATAAAAAAATATTCTGCTTCTATAAAATCTTCCTGCAGCTGGCTGACATCCTGAGATGATATAAAAGAATAAGATAATATTATAAGAGCGACACAGAGGGCAAAAAATATTTTGCGCATAACTACTGGTTTTACAAACAAATTTAGAAAAAAATAACCAAAAACTCTATTACTGCTGTTTTTAACAGTTTATGCAAAGGCTCTGTTATATTATTTATTATCATTTTTCTTTTTTCTTCTGAAAATAATTAAAAAGAAAAACATTAAGCCGGCAGCCACCAGAAGCCACCACAGAGAGCTTAAACTTTTCTTTCCCTCAGGATAAATATCCGGTTCTGCAGTATCAGCATTTTCTTCAGTTACTGTTGTTTCTGTTTCCTGTATTATTTCAACTGATTCAGCCTTTTTACTTTCCATCTTCTCAAAGGTGATTTCCTGTTGTCTTTCTGAAGTCAGTTCCTTGTATTCTTTTTTTGTCTTACCAGCTGGAGTTTTCTGTGAAACAATAACCTCGGAGGTGGCAATATTCCCGGAAGGATCGGTCAGACTGAATATTATTCTGTTTTCTCCCGGAAGAGGCGTCATAATATAAGTATAGGAGGAATCAGTGGTGTTGTGTTCTTCTGATGATATAAGGGAACCGTCATTCCAGTGTTCTGTGTAAAGCAGTGAACCGGGCTCGGCATCAACAGGAAAAAAGAGAGTATCTGCGTCATCAACCCTTATTTCATTTTCGCTATTTACTTTCAAGATGGCTTCGTTATCGATCCTGGTCATTATTACATCTGTCAGGAAAAAGGTGTCAGAAGGGTTGAACAGAGGCAGGGTGAAACTGGTTCTGAAGGGTTCACTATCCTCAGATTCAAATACCAGATCATAATTGCCATGGTGTGCGGTGAAGTTAAAATTACCTGTTTCAGGATTGGTATAACTAACCAGAGTTTCTTCCCCGGCTTCTTTCTTTTGTGCACTTATTTTGACAATGCTGTTTATACCGGATACTTTAGCCTTTCCTGTTACAAAAAACTCTCTGGGGTTATCATCAGAAAAAATCTCTATTCTGTAGATATCCTGTCCCCCGAAACCGTCAGGATTATATTTGGCGAAGTATCCTGAATTTCCGTTTTTTACAGGCTTAAAGAAAAGATCGTCATCAGTGGTATTTACAGGATAGCCCAGGTTGACGGGACTTGTCCATTCTCCTTCTTCATTCAGGTTTGAACAGAAGATGTCGTATCCTCCCATATTGAAATGTCCGCGTGAGCTAAAATACAAGGTCCTGTCATCATCACAGAGAAAGGGAGTGTCTTCATTATAGGGGGTATTTATAACCGGGCCCAGATTTATTGCAGGTCCCCAGTTGCCTGAATTGTCACGGGTTGAGACATAAATATCAAGACCTCCATAACCGCCCTTTCTGTTGCTGGAGAAATACAGTTTGTTATTATCCTGAGAGAGAGTGGCATGTGATTCCCAGTATTTTGTATTTATGTTGTCATTTAATTTGACAACAGGACTCCAGGCACCATTCTCATTGGTTGTGGAAAAAATATTCCCGTCATAATCGGCAGAGTTGTAAAGGAGCAGAGTCTTCCCGTCATGTGACAGGCTGGTGGGATAAATATACCTGTCGATCTTAAGGATAGCATTCATGTTAACAGGTTCCTCCCATCGATCGTTATTTCTTCTTGAAAAGAGCAAAGCATCATAGAAAGGTTCGGTTCTGGAGAAAATAAGTATATTCTCATCATCAGACACTACTGAATTATATTCGGAATTATCTCCATTTATTATTCTGCCAAGATTCTTTTCCTTAATGAACATGGGATTGCTCATGAGCTCTTTTGCTGCATAACAGCTTTTTATCTGGTGATTGACAATCACGGAGTCGTATATCCTGTGATCCATATTCAGGATGAATTGACTGTAGGTATCAATAGCCTTATCCAGCTGATTGGTTATTCTGTAGGCATTGGCCAGGTAATAGAGAGCGTCGTACGGAGCCGCTGTTTCCCTGAATTTCCCTTCCCTGTACTTAGGGTTAATATTTCTGACAGCTTCTTCAAGATAGTCTACAGCTCTTTCTTTTTCTCCCGGAATATTTATATAACACTGTCCTATTCTGTATCTGATATTGTCATTTTCAGGATAGTATTCCAGCAGCCTGATATATGAAGGCAGAGCTTCTCTGTAATCCTCGTAAAGGATCCAGCTTTCAGCTTCATAAAAGAGAGACTTGATTTCAGACTTTCTTTGAGAAAAAAGATCTGTACTGTTGAGAGTAACAAAAATCACTATCAGGAGAGTAAATCTCTTTATCATTTTAACTAATTTCAGATAAACAACACGAATAACCCCAATAATAGCATCTGTTTACCATAAGGCATAACACTGGCAGGGCGGTTTATAGATTTCTAATTCAATTAATAAAAATACTAATATAGCAGAAAATACAAAAAAGAAAACAAGTAATCAATCCTTTTTATTAACCGTATATTAAATGATATCAAATTTTGATAAAAATATTGACTTTTTTGCTTTCGAAAAGTAAAATTTTATTCAAAACAACTTAATCCTGCCGTAAATTTATAAATCGGGGGAGTAGTTTTCAAGTATTTCTTTCAGCCTGTTTAGAAATTTTCCTGCCAGGGCACCATCTATAACCCTGTGATCGTAGCTCAGCGAGAGTATCATGATATGGCGAATAGCTATCATGTCTCCATCGGGAGTTTCAATAACTGCCGGAACCTTTCTTATTGCTCCGGTTCCCAGTATGGCAGCCTGTGGCTGGTTTATTATGGGAGTGCCTGACAGATTGTTGTAAGTACCGAAATTTGTAAGAGTAAAAGTACCGCCTCTTGTTTCATCTGGTTTCAACTGATTATTTCTGGCTCTTCCGGCAAGATCATTCACTGCTTTTGCCAGTCCTGTGATACTTTTCTCATTGGCATTCTTTATTACCGGTACAATGAGATTACCATCGGGTAGAGCCGTAGCCATACCTATATTGATGTTTTTCTTTTTTATGATCTTTGTCCCTTCCACAGATATGTTTACCATAGGAAAATCATATAATGCTTTTGCCGCAGCATCTATGAAGAGCGGGGTGAAAGTAAGTTTCTGTCCTTCCGAGGCAAGAAACTTGTCTTTAATATTATTTCTCCAGTTAACAAGCCTGGTAACATCGGCATCTATAAAAGAGCTAACATGCGGGGAGGTTTTTTTTGAAAGAACCATGTGTTCCGCAATAAGTTTCCTAACCCTGTCCATTTCAATTATCTCGTCTCCTTCTGCAATGATTCCTGACTGGATTTTTTCTTCAGGCTTTTGTTCAGGAGAAGCTTTTCCGGCTGACCCTTTTTCTTTCGTTATGTCCTCGATGTATTTCAGAACATCGTCTTTTGTAATTCTGCCATCCATTCCTGTTCCCTCCAGTTTGTCCAGTTCAGAATAACTTATATTCTCCCCTGCAACAATACTTCTTACAAGGGGGGAGATGAATTTTCCTGAAGGTGTTCTGCTTCTCATGGCCCCGCCGGTATCCTTAATATCTTTTTTTTCTTTCCTGTCAGCCTCAATAATCCCGCGGATCTTTTCAACTTCCTTTTCAACTTTTTCTTTCCTGCCCTTGAATGAGTCAGTATCAGTTTCGATGAAAGCTAGTGTTTCTCCTATCTTGACAACACTGTCTTCCCGGGCAACTATAGATATAAGTCTGCCTTTTACCGGAGAGGGTATTTCAGTATCCACTTTATCTGTGGCTACCTCCACAACAGGATCATCCTCCTGCAGCTCATCACCTTCGCGGACAAGCCATTTAATAATTGTAGCTTCAATTATTCCTTCTCCCATTGCAGGGAGTGTCAAATTCATTTGTGCCATAGGATCACTCAATTATAGAATATATACATTTAACATTCATCAGCTTAAAATGTTTAATAAGAATGAACAGGGACAGAGAATTACCTGAATATTTTGAGAAAAGTCTCTGATATCTCTATTTTAAAAAAAGACTTTTTTAATTTTTTCTTATCGCATCCTGTATCTACATACCTGCTCCCTATTATGTAATCATTTTCCACAGATGCTATCTTTATTTTTATGTTAAGATCGGATAACAGCTGTATTGTTTCAATTATCCGTGATGCAGGGATAGCACTGGCAGAAATAACAGCTTCTCTTATCCTGTTTATTCTTATTATCTCTCTTATCTGGGCTATTGTGCCAAGGACTTCTTCACTCATATCATCAGGATTAATACTGACCCTGCCGGCTATTCTGTCATCTGGATTTCGGGGAGACAGTAATGCCGAAATTTTATGATAACCTTTTTTGTCGGAGATAATTATAGTCTTTCTGAGGCTGGTAAAGGGATTATCTGCAATTCCCGATCCTGTGAAGGATAGCATAAGGCGCCAGATCACAACTGCAACGATGGCAATCAAGCCGCCGCCTGTGATAATGATTTTTGGTAACAATAATTTCACAGGGAGAAATGCCTGTATTATCAGTGTAAGGATAATACCCGCAAGCATCCCTTTCATAAGCTCTTTTATACCAGCCGGCAGTCTGTAACCCGAAGCACATGTTATTGAGATCAGTAAGATCAGAGTGCATGAAGGAAGAACTAAGCAGATAACGGCATCAGGAAGATCGACTGTTTTACCCGTCAGTGAGTTTTGCCATATGGCTGTTATGATTCTGTAGGAGAGGTAAATAATAACACCATCGGAAAGGGGAAGGAATAGTTTTTTCACAAGCCTCCTGAGAAAAGAGAGAGAAGCTCTGAAATATATTGCCAGTTGGAGGAAAAAGATAAGAAATTGCATTTTTCCACTACCAGAATATTTCTTTACAAAAATTATCATAGCCTGATAGAAATGTGCCAGCTGATTGAGATTATTTTCCTTTTTGGCGCTTTCTCCCTTATAATGAATGATGCTGGTTTCAGGGTAATAATAATTAAAAAAACCTGTCTGTGTTATTCTGTAACTGTAATCAATATCCTCACCATACATAAAGAAACTTTCATCCAGCAGGCCTGTTCTGATCACTGCTTCACGGCGCAGGAACATAAAAGCTCCTGTAAGAACATCAACCTTTGCAGTTTTCATACTGTCAAGATGTCCAAGGTAATAGTTATTAAAAAATCCGGATCGGGGAAAGAGTGAGGCCAGACCAAAAGTTTTGAAAAAAGCTGTTCGCGGGGTGGGAAGGCCTCTTTTGGACTCCGGAAGGTATTTGCCTTTGCCATCAATCATTCTTACCCCTGTAGCTCCTGCATCAGGATGGGTATCCATGAACCTGATACAATCCACGAAAGTGTCTTCATGAACGATGGTGTCGGGATTAAGAAGTACTATATATCTTCCTGACGCAAATTGCAGAGCCTGATTGTTGGCAGCAGCAAAACCCCTGTTGTCTTTATTCATGATCAGTCTGACCTGAGGAAATTTATTGGTGATCATTGAACAACTTCCGTCAACTGAATTATTGTCAACAACGATTATTTCGCAGTCAGTTTTCCCGGTGGCCCTGTGTACGGAATGAAGGCATTGTTCAAGGAAATACCTTACGTTATAGCTGACAATTACCACCGATAACTCTTTCATATCAAGTCATATCAGGACTGCTGGTATGGGTTTCTGCCATTAATAGCCCGTCCCAGGGTTATCTCATCAGTATATTCAAGTTCATCACCTATAGCTACTCCTCTCGCCAGGGTAGTAATGACCGGATTATATTTGCTTAACCGTTTGAAGAGGTAGAAGTTTGTTGTGTCACCTTCCATGGTAGTGCTGAGAGCCAGGATAACTTCCCGTATAGTGCCTGAACTGACCTTATTTTCAAGGGTGTCAATTTTCAGATCGGATGGGCCGATACCGTCAACAGGGGATATTATACCTCCCAGCACGTGGTAAAGGCCCTTATATTGATGAGTGTTCTCAATAGCCATAACATCCTGTATGTTTTCTACCACACAAATAATCGATCTGTTACGTTTAGTGTCACTGCAAATAGAGCAGATCTCCGTATCGGAGATATTATTACATTCCCTGCAGTAATGGATCTCTTCGCGCAGTCTGATAATACTCTCACCAAACTTCTTAACCTCGTCGGGTTTTCTTTTTAGCAGGCTCATAACCAGCCGGAAAGCAGTTTTCCGTCCTATGCCCGGCAGAGTGCTGAATTCATTAACTGCATTTTCCAGAAGCCTGGAAGGAAATTCTGTGTAACTCATGTTCAGGTTCGTTTCACACAAAATTAATCCAATTATTGTTCTTTGCTAAACTGTAATTTTAATTTTTTGAGCTGCATACTTTTTGCTATTCTTGTATCTTAATTTTTTAAAGATGTCACCTGCTTTTATACTTGTTATCTTCCTGGCCTATACTGCTCTCTTATTTCTTGTAACATGGATAACAACCAGGAAAGCTGACAGCCAGTCATTTTTTATAGGAAACAGGAAATCCCCATGGTTCGTTGTAGCCTATGGTATGATAGGTGCTTCCCTTTCTGGAGTAACATTTATGTCAGTCCCAGGCTGGGTCTCTGAGACTCAGTTCAGCTATATGATGGTGGTCTTCGGTTATCTGGTTGGTTATGCCGTAATAGCCCTGGTTCTACTCCCTTTATATTATCGGCTGAAACTGACTTCTATATATACTTATCTCGACCAACGTTTCGGTTTCTGGTCCTATAAGACCGGTGCAGGTTTTTTTGTCCTCTCAAGAACACTGGGTGCCTCTTTACGCATGTTTCTGGTGATCAATGTCCTTCAGTTATTTGTCTTTGATGCATGGAACATTTCTTTCCGTGTTACTGCCCTGATCTTTATTGTTCTGATCATTCTTTATACCATGAAAGGAGGTATAAAAACAATAGTGTGGACTGACACTTTACAGACAACTTTTATGCTTCTGGCGGTAGTGCTTTCAATATTCTATATAAGTAAAAGTTTGGGAGAACCAGTTCTCAGTCTCTTACATGAGGTAAAGGATAGTGATGTTTCACGTATGTTTATAACTGACTGGCATCACGAGAGGTTTTTCCTTAAACAGTTTCTTTCAGGAATTTTCATTACAATAACAATGACAGGACTCGATCAGGAAATGATGCAGAAAAACCTGAGTTGTAAAAATCTCAAAGCTGCGCAGAAAAACATGTTTACATTCAGTTTTATACTCATTTTCGTTAATCTCCTGTTCCTTTTTCTTGGTGCCTTCCTTTTCTTATATGCCCGTAGTAAATCAATTACCGTAGAATTGTCCGATGACCTGTTCCCTGTTATTGCCCTGAACTACATGGGACCTATTGCAGGCATTGTTTTTCTCATCGGTCTCATATCAGCTCTTTTCCCGAGTGCTGATGGAGCCCTTACTTCACTTACAACATCCGTCAGTATAGATTTTCTGGGTTTGGATAAAAATAAAGAAATAAGTGAAAAAAAGGCAACAAGACTGCGATACATAGTGCATTTCTCAATAGCCCTGGTTTTCTATATCAGTATATTATTATTCAGTGCCCTGAATAACGAGGCGATCATTGATACACTTTTTACTGTTGCAGGATATACCTATGGACCTCTTCTGGGACTCTATGCTTTCGGCCTTTTTACAAAACGTGTGGTCAGGGACAGAATCACACCTTTCATAGCTGTTCTGTCTCCTGTTATATGTTTGATCTTAAGCAGATATTCGGTACAACTTCTCAATGGTTATAATTTTGGATTTGAGATGATCCTGTTAAATGGATTCTTGATGTTTACGGGACTTCTTTTATTCAGCAGGAAACCTGACCGTGACTAAAAAATAAAACCCTTTTGTCTGATTGTTCTTTTCTTTGTGGCTTGAACAGGAAGAAGAGACCATAGGAGAGGTGAAATTACCATAATGTTCTGACAGACCCGGGAATACCACCTGTGCCACTGCCTTCCTCCGGAGCTGAAACAGGCTTTTCTTTCACAATGGCTTTTATTTTTTTGTGAGTGAAATTTATTGTGATGAAATACTGGATCCCAAAACTGACAGTCTTTTCTGTTGTTCCATACCCCGGGAAATAAGCAGGTTTATAATCACCAGGGGCACTAGTGAAAAGCAATTTTTTGAGGCTGAGAGACCAGCCCAGGGAAATATTTCTGAATATCTCAGCACGAAATCCCGGAGATATTTCAATATAATGCCCCCAGTCTGTCTGTTGAGGAACAGAGGAAGTTATACTGCCCCAGTAATTTTCATGCCGGAAGGAATCAACTTCCCATGTAAACCTGCTTATGCCATACAGTAAACCTATTCCTGCTCTGTATTTGCCCTGGGATATGGATGGTTCAAGTAAATTGAAATTAATTCCCGCTTTGAAAAAAGAGCCATTGTTACTGTAGGAATAATTGTATTGAGAATATTTATAACTTGTGTATCCTGTACCTGCGTAAAAAGCTTTTTTTTCGTCCAGATCATAAGAGATATAGCCCTCGGTATTCAGAATATTCTTATCAGTAAAATATAATACAGGACCCGTAATATCAAAGCCAAAACTTATCTGCAATGGGACTTCAACTGTATCAGCAACAGAATGGCTCTGTTGAGCAGTTGCATTAACTCCCGTGAAGGAAAAAAAAACACTAATAATATATACGGATATTTTCTTCACTCTGAGTGGTAATAATATTTTTCGTTATCGTTATCCTGTTGATAATATTATTTGTTGCCACGGGCTGTCCGAGATCATAATAATATGTATATCCACATTCTTTTGAAAGGAAATGAGTATACGGATTATACTGAAAAGTGACAGTGTCATTAATGCCGTTTATTCTGATCACGAAAGTACAACTCTCTGTCGAAGGGTCCAGGGGTAATAGTGCCTGTCTTATGCCGGTGCTTTTATTGTATAATAATGAATCTGTATTCATTCCATATATTGTGACACTGTCAGGTGCTTCTATTGCACTGGTTTCACTTAGAAAGAATGATGCTTTTACTTTTGCTTCTGTTTCATCGTAACATGAACCGGGAGTACATGAATAACAAAAAAGGATAAGCCCTATAGTTCTGAGTGACGTTAATTTTCCCGGCCCAAATATTTTTCTTATCATTTTCCTCTATGGGATTTCAGATTCAATTCAGTATAAATGTTTTACTGTCATATCTTTCAAATACAACTCCGTTGTTTATGCTGAGATTTTTTTTATGATTTCTTCAGCTTTTTTCAGAGCATTCTTCAATCCGGCAGGATTTTTGCCCCCTGCTGTTGCAAGAAAGGCTTGTCCGCCGCCTCCTCCATTGATTTCAGAGCTTATCTCTTTTATAATACTTACTGCATTGATTTTTTTCTCTTTTACAAGTCTGTCACTGATCATTACAACAAGGCCGGCTTTGCCTCCAGTGTCTGATCCCAACACCAGGACAGTGTTATCCGACGATTTTCTTATTTCAAAAGCAATACTTCTGAGAACCTCAGGGCTTTCAGCTTCAACCTGTCCCGAAATCAAACGGATGTCATTGAGCATCACAGCTTTTTCCTGTAGCTTATTGATCAGGGAAAGAGTGTTTCTTACATTTATTTTTTCAATATTTTTCTTCAGGGAATTATTCTCTGCTATTAGTCTTTCAATACTTTCCTTTATATCGGGAGGGTTTTTCAGGAGGACAGATATTTCATCGATATATGCTAGTTTTATGTTAATATATTCTTCAGCTTTTTCTGCTGTTATAGCTTCCAGTCTTCTTACTCCGGCTGCAATGGCTCCTTCGGAAATAATTTTTATTATTCCTATCCTGGCTGTAGAGTCGACATGAGTTCCTCCGCACAGTTCAACAGAGTCGCCAAATTTAACAACTCTGACCTTATCTCCGTATTTCTCACCGAAAAGAGCCATAGCTCCCATTGATTTTGCTTCTTTCAACGAGATGTTATCTATTACATTCATAGTATGGTTTTCTCGTATGAAACGGTTGGCAACATTCTCAATCTCAGTTAATTCATCCTTTGTGAGTTTACTGAAATGGCTGAAGTCGAATCGGAGCCTGTCAGGTGTTACCAGTGATCCTTTCTGTTCTACGTGTTTCCCAAGGACAGTCCTGAGGGCATAGTGAAGAATATGTGTTGCTGTATGATTGGCAGCAGTCATAAGCCGTCTTTCAGTGTCTACGACAGCCCTGAAACGTGCATCAGGAACAGAAGGTATTTTTTCTGTTATATGGATAATAAGATTATTCTCCCTGATTGTGTCGAGAATACGTATTTTTTCCGTGTCGGAGCTGATATATCCGGAATCTCCTACCTGTCCGCCCGATTCTGCATAAAAGGGAGTTTTATCAAATACCAGATGACCTCTCTCCCTGCCTTTTGATTTTACAGTTCTGTACCGCGTAATAATTATATCATCCTCAGTGGTTTCATATCCCGTGAATACTATTCCTTCCGCTTCCCGGATAACATTCCAGTCACTTGCATCGAGTGATGCATCATCACGTGATCTTTCCTTCTGGTTTTTCATTTCGTTGTCAAAACCTTCTGTATCTGTATCAATACCGTGCTCTTTTAATATCAACCGGGTCAGATCCAAAGGGAAGCCATAGGTATCATATAATTCAAAGGCTATTTTCCCGGGAAGGATTTTGTTTTTGTCTTTTTCCATGTCGGATATGATTTTTCCTAGCATTTTTAATCCTTTTCCGAGTGTTTTAAGGAAAGCTGTCTCTTCATCATGGATAATGGTTGTGATTTGTTTTCCGGAAGATTTTAGTTCGGGATACTGTTCTCCCATGATTGAAATAAGAACAGGGACAAGACGGAAAATAAAAGGTTCTTCCATTTCCAGGTAGTTATAGCCGTATCGTACAGCTCTTCTTAAAATCCTTCTGATAACATAACCTGCTTTATTGTTCGAAGGAAGTTGTCCTTCGGATATGGAAAAGGAGATTGCTCTAAGATGGTCGGCTATTACTCTCATAGCCGTATCCCATGATTTATTTATCCCGTATTCTTTCCCTGTAATGAGTGATATCTCCTTAATGACAGGCAGGAAGAGATCGGTGTCGTAGTTGGATTTTTTACCCTGTATAGCCATGCAAAGTCTTTCGAAGCCCATACCTGTGTCAACATGCCTCTCAGGAAGTTGTTCCAGTGAACCATCGGCTTTTCTGTTATACTGGATAAAAACAAGATTCCATATCTCTACTACCAGGGGGTGACCTTTATTGACAAGCTCATGCCCTGGAACCTTTTCCCTTTCATCCTCATCACGCAGATCAATATGTATTTCAGAGCAGGGGCCGCAGGGACCTGTATCACCCATTTCCCAGAAATTATCTTTCTTTGAACCTTCAATTATTTTTTCAGGAGAGTCCTGGAAACATTTTTGCCAGTATGAATAAGCTTCCTCATCACGAGGTACCTTATCAGCTTTGCTTCCCGCAAAAATTGTTGCATAAAGTCTACCGGGATCTATCCCCAGTTCAGATGTCAGAAATTCCCAGGCCCATGCAATAGCTTCTCCTTTAAAGTAATCACCGAAAGACCAGTTGCCGAGCATCTCAAACATTGTGTGATGATAGGTGTCATGGCCAACTTCTTCCAGATCATTGTGTTTTCCGGAAACCCTGAGACACTTCTGGGAATTTGCCACCCTTGGGATTTTTTTGTTGCCTGTTCCTAAGAAAATGTCCTTGAACTGATTCATTCCGGCATTGGTGAACATCAGTGTCGGGTCATCCTTAATAACCATGGGAGCCGATTGTATTATTTCATGTCCTTTTGACCTGAAAAACCGGAAAAACTTATTTCTCAGTTCATGAGCTTTCATCCTGGGAAAATTATTATAGTTTAACAAAATATACCTTAATTCGGGGTTGTAAAATTAAATTATTTACTTTAGATTTGTCGATTAACACTGGTAAAAATTCGAAAATCACTTTTAGCGGATGCAAACCCGAAGATATCTACTTGATCTTGACAACATACAATACAAACAGGTTAAGTTACCTCTCAAAGCAAAAATTTTCCGCACTATTTTATGGCTTGCATGCACTGTTGTTATAACGGTTTTTTATTCCTTCATATTTCATAAGTTTTTTGGTTCACCAAAAGAAAAGCTTCTTAATCAGCAGCTGGAAGATATCAGACTTCATTATTCCATGGTTCAGAGGGAACTGGATGTCGCATACGCGAATCTGGAAGATATCCGTATGTCTGATGAGATCCGTTACCGTCCGGTTCTTGCCATGGACTCACTTCCCGGATCAATAAGGAACCCTGGATATGGAGGTGTTGACCGCTACCGTACCCTTGATGGTTACATCTATTCCGATTTAATGAAAAACACTCTGGGGCGTATTGAAGGATTGAAGAATATGGTAAAAGTACAGGATGAATCATTTAAAGCCATCGGGCAGAACAGTGATGAATGGGAGAGAATGTATGACCATCTTCCAATGATCAGCCCTGTTGAAGTAAGTATCAGACTTGGTGATGGCTTGAAATTCAGAGAAGTTCATCCGGTTCTGGGAACTCCTCAATGGCATCATGGGCAGGATTTCAGAGCTCCTTACGGTACGGAGGTTTTTGCCACTGGTAATGGAAAAGTAATAGCTGCCGGATGGAATTCAGGAGGTTTCGGCAATTATGTGGTGATTGATCATGGTTACGGATATCAGACTACCTATGGTCACCTCAGTAGCGTGAAGGTTAGCAAAGGTATGAATGTGATAAGAGGCGACCTGATAGGACTGACAGGCAGTTCAGGAACCTCATCCGGGCCCCACCTGCATTATCAGATCGATCTCTACGGACATCATCAGAACCCCCTTCATTTCTTTAATGATGACCTGACTGAAGACGAATATTTTGAAATGATCCAGATGCTTACCTCAAGCATTAAACTGAGGTAACTGAATTTATACAATCTTTATTTAAAATTGAGTATTATAGATCCCGCCGGAAAACTATCTGTTTTTTATAAATGATTATCTTTGCAGCGTTATGCCAAATTCCAGATATAAATTTAATCCGGATTCACTAAGTTTCGATAAGGTCAGACTTGGTTACAGGGCTATGCTTCTCAGGGGATTGTCTTATTTTGTCGGATCACTCTTTGTTGCCCTGGTCTATTATGCCATATTCGCTATATTTTTTAATTCTCCCAAAGAAAAAGCCCTGCTGAGAGAAATAGATCAGCTGACACTACAGTATAATCTGATCCAGAAGGATATGGATGAACTGGATAAGGTGATAACACATTTACAGGAAACGGATGATAACCTCTACAGAACAATATTCGAGGCTGAACCAATCCCCTCTACCTTAAGGGAAGGAGGAGAAGGAGGAGTGAACAGGTACAATGAACTGGAAGGATACAATAATTCAAATATAGTGATTGAAACAACCAAGCGTCTTGATAAGATAAGAAAAAGGATCTATATACAGTCAAAATCATTCGATGAGTTAATTGAACTTGCAAAGAACAAAGAAGATATGCTTCGTGCCGTACCGGCCATACTCCCTATTTCAAACAAGGATTTAAGGAGAACAGCCTCAGGTTTCGGTCCAAGGATACATCCTATTTACAAGATTATCAAGTTTCATACTGGCATGGACTTTACTGCACCCACCGGAACTGACATATATGTAACAGGCGATGGTAAAGTAAAAGCTGTAAACTCTTCAAAAAGAGGATATGGTAATCATATTATTGTTGATCACGGTTTCGGATATCAGACTCTTTATGCTCACCTGAGCAAAGCAAATGTAAGGGTGGGACAGACAGTGGCACGAGGGGATATTATCGGGTTTGTCGGAAATACCGGAACATCTGTTGCCCCACATCTGCATTATGAGGTTCTGCTTAATGATAAACATGTTGATCCGGTAAACTACTACTTCAATGACCTCTCTCCCGAAGAATACGAAAGGATGATTGAGATCGCCTCCAAAACCGGTCAGTCATTTGATTAAGCATCACCAATCCTGATCTATGAAAAGTCTGTATCGTCCCTGTGTCATGTTTTTTTTCGTTTTCAGTTTACTTTCTGAAGCTTTCTCATCCGATACCGATACTACATTAATTGCCAGGACTATTACAATAACCGGAGTAGGCGATATTATGCTTGGTACATCATTCCCTTCACGAAGATACCTTCCTGCCGGAGATGATCCTCTGTACCTTTTTGGGGATCTCGCAGATACCCTTGCCTCATCGGATATCACTTTTGGTAACCTTGAAGGTTCTTTCCTGAATGACGGACCCCCGGCAAAAAAATGCAGAGACACAACTATGTGTTACCTGTTCAGGATGCCGGAAAAATACTCTAAAGCTCTTCAGATTGCAGGTTTCGACCTTATCAGCCTGGCAAACAATCATTTCGGGGATTTCGGCTATGCCTCACGCATAAGAACCCGGCAATTACTCGATTCTCTCGGAATAATTTATGCCGGACTCGAGGAATATCCCTTTAGCATCCTGATAAGAGACTCACTGGCATTCGGTTTCTGCGCTTTTGCACCTAATGCAGGCACAGTGAAGATAAATGACCTTTATAAGGCAGAAAAAATAGTGAGATTCCTCGATGCATTATGCGATATCGTTGTAGTATCCTTTCACGGTGGGGCAGAAGGAGCAGAATTTGAATGTGTCCCGAAAAAAGAAGAAATATTTTTGGGAGAAAGCAGGGGAGATGTGCATATGTTTTCTCACAGAATGATTGATGCAGGTGCAGATGTTATTTTTGGTCATGGCCCGCATGTATCAAGAGCTATTGAAGTGTACAGGGAGAGATTTATTGCTTACAGCCTTGGGAATTTCTGTACCTATGCCAGATTCAATTTAGCCGGACCAAACGGACTGGCTCCTGTAATACGATTAAACGTTGATACTGAAGGCAGATTTATCTCAGGCAGAATTATCCCGGGATTCCAGACAAAAACAGAAGGTGTGAGATATGATCACAACAAAAGAGTTATAAAAAAGATAAGAGACCTTACTAATAAGGATTTCCCGGATGCTGTTGTGGTGATCTCTGATTCAGGAGAAATAAAATATAAATAGGAGATATGCCATATAGTGAAAAACCGGTTGAAAAACTGTATTATTCAATAGGTGAAGTATCCAGAATGCTTGAAGTACCTGTTTCGACTATCAGATTCTGGGAAAATGAATTCCGGATCCTTAAACCCATGAAGAATAAAAAAGGGAACCGGCTGTTTACCAGTGATGATGTTAAAAACCTCAGGATCATTTATCATCTACTCAAAGAGGAAAAGATGACCCTGTCAGGAGCGAAAAAGCGACTCTCGGGAAAATACGGAGAGATTGATTATAAATATGAAATAAACGAATCACTAACCAGAATAAAGACTTTATTACTCGATTTGAGGGATAATATCTGAACCTAAGAGTTTTTATTTAACCGTTCACAAATTCAGATTTCATCCCGGGTATTACTGTTACAGGTTTAATACCTGTTTATGAATAATAAATAAAGTATTATGTTACTTGGGAAATTGTGTTCATTTTTGGATTCTGCCATACCCTTATCACTGCAGGAAGATTATGATAATTCCGGACTGCAGATAGGATTGCCGGATATGGAAATCAGATCAGCTCTTATCTCCCTTGACGTTAACGAAGATGTTGTTGATGAAGCAATCCGGTACAGGTGTGGAGTTATCATATCACACCACCCCCTGATTTTTAAAGCAGTGAAAAGGCTTAGTGACAAAAGTATAACAGAAAGAGTGATCAGAAAGGCTCTTACTAATAATATAGCTGTCTATTCAGCACATACTAATCTGGACATGATGCCTTCAGGGGTCAGTAGGAAAATGGCGGAAAAACTTGATATACAAAATATTAAGGTTTTATCTCCATTGAAAGGCAGACTCCTGAAACTTATTACTTATATTCCGGAAAAAAGTCTCGACAAGGTCAGAAAAGCTGTTTTTGACGCTGGTGCCGGCGTAATCGGGAATTATGATATGTGCAGTTTCACTGTTTCTGGTACGGGAAGTTTCAGGGGAAACAAAAATACTAATCCGTATGCCGGAGAAAGAGAAAGCCTCCATTTCGAAAATGAAATCAGATTCGAAACAATACTGTTTTCACACATGACAGATAAGGTTGTTCAGGCACTGAAGGAAACACACCCTTATGAAGAAGTGGCTTATGATATATACAAGCTTGAAAATCATAATATTGATTTTGGCCTTGGGGTTTCAGGGAATCTTCCTGAAGCGATGAAAGAAATAGATTTTCTCCGACACCTGGCAAAAGTCTACGATGCAAAAGGAATAAGATATTCAGGAAACAGCGGGAAAATAATCAAAAAAGTCGCTTTATGCGGAGGTACAGGCATATCGTTGATCAATGAAGCCTTTGCCCTGCAAGCAGATGCCTTCATAACAGCAGATATCAAATATCATAATTTTTTCGATGCCGGAGGAAAAATATTGCTGATAGATATAGGACATTATGAAAGTGAAAAATTCGCAGTCGAAATATTATTCGAATTAATTCGAAAAAAATTCCCTACCTTTGCACTCCGGTTTTCTGAAATAAATACAAATCCGATAAACTATTTGTAAGATGGAAAAATCAAAAAAGGCCGACATAGAGATTTCTGTTGAGGACAGGCTTCGTGCATTATATAGCTTACAACTCGTTGATTCAGCAATCGATAAGATAAAAACACTGAGAGGAGAGTTGCCTTTGGAGGTCCAGGATCTGGAAGATGAAATAGCAGGGCTGGAGACAAGGCTTGGAAATCTCAGGGATGAGGTGCTGGAACTTGAAAAATCAGTGCAGAAAAAAAATATTGAAATTTCAGAAGCTGAGTCTCTTATTAAGAAATATGTAGAACAGCAAAAGAATGTCAGAAATAACAGGGAGTATGATTCTCTTTCCAAAGAAATTGAATACCAGAATCTTGAAATTGAACTTTTCAATAAAAAGATAAAAGAGTTTAATTATCAGATTGAGGAGAAAAAACAGGTTATTACAGATTCGGAAAATTCATTGTCGGAAAGACAGGCAGATCTGCAGAATAAGAAATCTGAACTGGATGAGATCATATCCGACACACAGAAAGAAGAAGAGACTCTTTACAAGAAACATGAAAAAGTTCAGGATTTAATTGAGGAGAGACTTCTTTCAGCCTATAAACGTATCAGGGCAAATGCCCGTAATGGACTGGCTGTTGTCCCTGTTCAGCGTGATGCATGTGGTGGTTGTTTTAATCAGATACCCCCTCAGAGACAACTTGACATCAAATCAAGAAAGAAAATTATTGTGTGTGAATATTGTGGCCGTATCCTTGTTGATGATGAAATAATTAATGAGACATCAATCTGATAAGGCTTTGAATACAATTTACAGAAGGGTGTCATTTTGACACCTTTTTTTTTTGTAATTTATTCTTAAATTTACCTGTAAGAGAAAAACAGGGGACATTGAAAAATTCTGATTTCAAGAAACTTATTTCTGAAGGGATACCTCAGGAGTTACCCATCTCAAAAACTTATGATCCCGATATTAATCATGCTCCCTCCAGAAAAAACATTCTCACCAGGGAAGAGAAAAAGCTGGCTCTGAAAAATGCCCTCCGGTATTTTCCCCATAAATTTCATCCTGTACTATGCAGAGAATTTGCCGATGAACTGAAAAAGTATGGAAGAATATACATGTACAGGTTCAGACCAGATTATGAGATCAAAGCTCGTCATATAGATGAATTTCCTGCGCGTTCCCGAAAAGCAGCCGCCATCATGTTTATGATTTCCAATAATCTGGATGTGGCAGTTGCTCAACATCCCCATGAACTGATAACATATGGAGGTAATGGTGCGGTTTTCCAGAACTGGGCACAATACAGGATGACAATGAAGTATCTGTCGCAGATGACTGATGAGCAGACTCTTGTTATTTACTCTGGTCATCCCCTGGGACTTTTCCCTTCTCATAAAGATGCACCACGTGTGGTGGTAACAAATGGCATGGTTATTCCCAATTATTCAGGACATGATGACTGGGAAAGGTATAATGCTCTCGGTGTTTCCCAGTATGGACAGATGACAGCCGGTTCTTATATGTATATTGGACCACAGGGGATAGTGCACGGAACAACAATAACTATCCTTAACGCCTTGAGAAAGATTGGGAACGGAGACAGATCACTTAAAG
>JAAYDB010000077.1 GCA_012729475.1 Bacteroidota bacterium | reverse complement strand
TTTAAATATTATTTCATTGGTCGTATGGAACTTACATGAATTAAATAATCATTTCCTTTTGTGAGTTTCTGCTCATGTAAGTTTCTTTGGTTCGTTTCTTTTTGGACGAACAAAAAGAAATGAACATTAATAAAAAAAGAATGTGCCCTTTTGAGACACCCTTATCAGACTCTGTAACAGGGTGGTATATTCTTTGCCATGAGCCCTGCGTTCTTCCGCTATCGCGGAATCTACGCTTCGCTGCGATGTGCTCTGTGCCCTGCGCTCTGAGCCCTGTGCTTCTTCAACTTCTTCAACCTTCTTCCCCCCAAATATGAGTTCAAAAATAAATTTGTATATTTCAGCAACCAAAAACTAATTAATTACTATGAGACGAATCGCTTTTCTGACTGTTGTACTGACAGTGGTCATAGCAGTTTTTTCAGGAACTTCTTTGCTTTCCTGTAAATCAAACAAGGGAAAAAACATAGGATTACAGCTTTACTCAATCCGTGATTCCATTAACAGGGATGTTCCTTCAGCTATTGAAAAAGTGGCAAGGATGGGTTATACTTTTGTTGAACCGGCCGGATATAGCAACGGCAAGTTCTATGGTATGGACCCCGTCGACTTCAAAGAACTGTGTGAAGCAAACGGAATGACAGTGCTTAGTTCACATACAAGTTATAATCTTCCCTCAGAGGAGAACTATGAAGAGGCAATGAAATGGTGGGATGAATGTATTGACGCACATATTGCAGCCGGTGCAAAATATATCGTCCAGCCTTCTATGGGACGATCGGCTTATGAGAGTCTTGCTAACCTGAAAGAATGGTGCGACTATTTCAATGAGGTGGGAGAGAAATGTAACGCCAAAGGTATCCGTTTCGGTTATCATAACCACGACAGGGAATTCTCTACTGTACATGGCGATACTGTAATGTATGATTTTATGTTACAAAATACCGGTCCGGAAAAAGTATTCTTCCAGCTGGATTTGTACTGGTGTGTTGTGGGAGGAGCCGATCCGGTCGATTATTTCAATAAGTATCCCGGACGTTTCGAACTGTGGCATATAAAAGACGAAAAAGAGATCGGTGCCAGCGGAATGATGGATTTTGAATCTATTTGGACTGCAAGGGATATATCAGGAATGAAATACGGAATAGTGGAAGTGGAAAGATATGATTTCGATCAGTTTACCAGCTGTCAGAAAAGCATCGAATTCCTCAATAATGCTCCCTATGTTGTGATGCCGGAGTGGTGAGTAGTGAGTGGTGAGTAGTGAGTAGTGAGTAGTGAGTTGTATCTGGGATTTAAAGGAAAGAAATTTAATTTTGCATCAGATCCTTATTTTTTTTCTGTTATCAGGATAAAAATACAGTAAAAAAATATCGTTGTTTAGTTTCATAAAAAAAGAATGATCACATTTATTGTTTCGATAAGCATTTTATTATCAGGCTATTTTTTTTATTCTAAATTTATTGAGAAGATTGAAGGGGTGGATGCTGAACGTCAGACGCCGGCTTACAGGATGAACGACGGAGTTGATTATGTCCCCCTGCCATGGTGGCGTGCTTTTCTTATACAGTTTCTTAATATTGCAGGTCTGGGACCTATCTTCGGGGCCCTGGCAGGTGCTATGTGGGGACCTGTGGCTTTTATATGGATAGTCTTCGGATCAGTATTTGCCGGTGCAGTGCACGATTATTTCTCAGGGATGCTGTC
>JAAYDB010000076.1 GCA_012729475.1 Bacteroidota bacterium | reverse complement strand
GGGGTAGAAAGGGCACAGAGCACAGAGCTCAGAGCACAGGGGTAGAAAGGGCACAGAGCACAGAGCTCAGAGCACAGGGGTAGAAAAAGCTCAGGGCTCAGTATTTTCTTATTTTTTTAAAGATTCTTGTAGTTTTTTTTTGATAATTTAAATTAATTAGTAGCTTTGTCACTTCAATTTTTATTATTGGTGAGGACCTATTTAATACATATTATTGCTCTCGTCCTTATTCTTGTGCGCAGCACATGATCCGGGAGTGGTATATTAACATCAGAAAATATATAAAAGCTTTCCGGATCAACGGAGAGCTTTTTTTTTAATAAGACATAATAGATATGAAGAATCAACTCAGAAGTTTAAAAACGGTAAGCGGCAGGACGATGGCCGGAGCCAGGAGTTTGTGGCGTGCCAACGGCATGAAAGAAGAGCAGATGGGCAAGCCGGTTATTGCCATAGTAAATTCATTCACACAGTTTGTTCCCGGACATGTTCATCTTCACGAAACAGGGCAGATGGTGAAAAGGGAAATTGAAAAACATGGTTATTTTGCTGCGGAATTCAATACGATAGCAATTGATGACGGTATAGCTATGGGTCATACAGGAATGTTGTATTCCCTGCCATCGCGTGAACTGATTGCCGACAGTGTGGAGTATATGTGCAATGCCCACTGTGCCGATGCCATGATATGCATCAGCAACTGTGACAAGATAACTCCGGGCATGATGATGGCAGCCATGCGACTTAATATACCAGCTGTCTTTATTACCGGTGGTCCCATGGAGGCAGGTAAGATAGGTGATGATTATCTTGATCTCATCGATGTGATGGTTGACGGAGCCGATGACAAGGTAAGTGAAGAAGATCTTTTGGCCAGAGAACGGATAGCGTGTCCTACCTGCGGATCGTGTTCAGGTATGTTCACTGCAAACTCAATGAACTGTCTGAGTGAAGCTCTCGGGATGGCTTTACCCGGAAACGGAACTGTGCTAGCCACCCATGCCAACCGGCTTAAACTGTTCAAAAAAGCTGCCAGCCTGATAGTTGAAAATACGAATAAATATTATTATGAAGGAGACAGCTCTGTCCTGCCACGGTCAATAGCTTCAAAAAAAGCCTTTATGAATGCCATGACCCTTGATATAGCTATGGGAGGATCGACAAACACAGTTCTTCACCTGCTGGCCATAGCCAGTGAGGCAAAAGTTGATTTCACTATGAAAGAGATTGATGAATTATCCAGAAAGACACCCAATATATGCAAGGTATCTCCCAGTTCACATTATCATCTCCAGGATGTTAACCGTGCAGGAGGGATTATGGCTATCATGGGAGAGCTTGACCGCAATAAACTGATTGATTCGTCTGTCGGACGCATTGATTATCCTTCTCTTAAAGAGGCTCTTGCTGACTGGGATATAACAGGAGGTACCGCTATACCTGAAGCATTCGATATCTACAGAAGTGCACCAGGACTGAAAAGGAACCTGGAACTGGGTTCTCAGGACAGTATGTACAAGGAACTGGATACAGACAGGGAAAAAGGATGTATAAGGAATGTTGCACATGCTTACAACTCTGACGGAGGTCTGGCAGTTCTTTTCGGTAATATTGCCAATGACGGCTGTATAGTCAAAACAGCAGGTGTTGACTCTTCTATCTTCACTTTCAGCGGAAAAGCCGTAGTGTTTGAATCGCAGGAAGAGGCTGTGGAAGGTATACTTACGGGTAAAATTGCAGCAGGAGATGTAGTAGTCATAAGATATGAAGGTCCAAAAGGAGGGCCAGGTATGCAGGAGATGCTGTATCCCACCTCCTATCTCAAATCACTTGGTCTGGGCAAGGAATGTGCCCTGATAACTGACGGACGCTTCTCAGGAGGAACATCCGGTCTGTCTATCGGACATGTTTCGCCGGAGGCTGCTGCTATGGGTAATATAGCTTTGATCAGAACAGGTGACATTATTGATATCAATATCAGGGAAAGAACTATCAATGCCAGAATTACCAAAGAAGAGATGGACAAAAGAAGGAAAGAAGAAGAAAGATCAGAAAAAGCTTTCATACCAAAAGAGAGAACCAGAGACATTCCCGCATCACTCAGAGCTTATGCTGCCACAGTCAGCTCTGCAGACAAAGGTGCGGTAAGGATTATATGATTATAGTACAAAAGATACAGTAATAAGATTTAAGTAGTATATGAAAGAGCAAACTGAAATGAAACAGGCTGACATTAATATTCACGGTACAGAAAATATTACAGGAGCAGAAGCAATATTAAAAAGTCTGATGGAAGAAGGAGTGGATACTATCTTTGGATATCCGGGCGGGGCCATCATGCCTGTTTACGACAAGCTGATGGATTATTCCCACAAGCTGAATCATATCCTTACCCGTCACGAGCAGGGAGCCGCTCATGCTGCTCAGGCCTATGCCATGGTCACAGGAAAACCTGGAGTGTGTTTTGCAACATCCGGTCCCGGAGCCACAAATCTGATAACAGGTATAGCCAATGCTTATCTTGATTCAGTACCTGTGGTGTTTGTTACCGCTCAGGTCGTTTCCAGCCTGATAGGCACGGATGCTTTTCAGGAAACAGATATATTGGGAGTATCAATGCCTGTCACCAAATGGAACTGCCAGGTAAAGAAGGCGGAAGATATACCTGCCACTATTGCCAGAGCTTTCTATATTGCCAAAAACGGAAGACCCGGACCGGTTCTTATTGATATCACAAAGGATGCACAATTTGACAAATTAAACTACAAATACAAAAAGTGTGAATACCTGAGGAGTTATAATCCCAATATCCCACTGCACAAAAAGGCTGTTGAATCAGCTGCAATAATGATCAATCATGCTGAAAAACCTCTTATCCTTGCCGGGCATGGTATACAGATCTCCGGAGCTGAAAAAGAGTTGAAAGCCTTTGCAGAAAAAACAGGTATCCCTGTAGCTGTCACACTGCTGGGTATCTCCTGCTTCCCGGCCGATCACAGAC
Source organism: Bacteroidota bacterium (assembly GCA_012729475.1). Lineage (GTDB taxonomy): Bacteria > Bacteroidota > Bacteroidia > Bacteroidales > VadinHA17 > LD21. The sequence continues at coordinate 27,963 of JAAYDB010000076.1, read as the reverse complement.
TTTATGCAGGCTTGCTGGGTATGCATGGTAATTACGGTCCCAATGTCCTTACCAATCAGGCCGACCTTATAATAGCCATTGGAATGCGTTTCGACGACCGTGTGACAGGTAACCTGAAGAAATACGCCAAACAGGCAAGGATAATACACATTGACATCGATGAGGCCGAATTCAATAAAAATGTGCCGGTGGATCTTGAGATACACAATGATGCCCGCGATGTTCTTGAGTATCTGATACCTCTGACTGAAAATAAATCCTATGAATCATGGATACGTGAGTTCAGGATATGCGATAAGATAGAATATGATAAAGTTATAAAGCCCGAGACCAACCCTGAAGAAGGACCTATTCTGATGGGTGAAGTGATAAACACAGTATCGGAACTCACAAAAGGAGATGCTGTTATTGTAACAGATGTGGGACAGAACCAGATGGCGGCAGCTCGTTATTATAAGTTTATCCATCCGGGCAGCTTCATCACTTCCGGCGGAATGGGTACGATGGGGTTTGGATTACCTGCCACTATCGGTGCAAAATTCGGGAGACCGGATAAACAGGTTATCGGTTTCACCGGTGATGGGGGCTTTCAGATGACCATCCAGGAACTGGGAACCATCCTCCATCATAAACTGCCTGTGAAACTGATAGTACTGAATAACGGATACCTTGGCATGGTACGTCAGTGGCAGGATATGTTCTTCAAGAAAAGATATGCCTCTACAGAACTTGTCAACCCCGACTTTGTAACTATTATATCGGGTTATGGTATTCCTGCCAGAAGGGTAATCGAAAGAGCGGATCTGAAAGATTCCATTGCTGAAATGCTTGGTGCTGAAGGTCCGTTTATACTGGAGATTGCCATTGCAAAAGAAGGAAATGTACTGCCAATGATAGAGCCTGGCGCCTCAGTATCGGATATCACTTTAAACTATAAATCGCCTCAATAGTAAGGCTTTTCAACAGATCCGTGTACCGGGAAATACAAAACAGGAAAAAGAGTAACAGCTTAAGAAAAATTGAAATGGGAAAACAGGAATTTACAATATCAATATTCAGTGAAGATCATATTGGAATACTCAATCAGATAACTATCATCCTTACAAGGCGTCAGATCAACATCGAAAGCATAACAGCTTCGGAATCTGCTGTCAAAGGTGTCCAGCTACTCACTCTGGTTGTTAAAACATCATCTGAAATGGTGAGGAAAGTGGCAAAACAGATGGAGAAACTTGTTGATGTGCTAAAGGTATTCGTTCATTCATCTGATGAGATCATCTATCAGGAGATAGCACTCTATAAAGTCAAGACCAATGGCCTTATGTCAGGAGACATTATCGACAATATTGTCCGTAATTATCATGCAAAGATACTTGTCATCTCTCCCGAATATACGGTTATTGAGAAGACAGGACACAAGGGCGAGATTAATGATCTCCTCAACCGTCTGGAGCCCTATGGTGTGCTCCAGTTTACACGGTCCGGAAGGGTATCTGTAACCAAACAGGTAAAAGAACTGAATGCTTATCTTACTGAGATGGATGAAGCGAACAGGGATAATAACAGAGAAATGGAATCTTATAAAAAGAATTAACATTAATATAAACTTTTAAACTTATAAAAAATGGCTAAAATAGATTTTGGTGGTGTTCTGGAAGATGTAGTAACAAGAGAAGAATTTCCTCTTTCCAAAGCCCGTGAAGTACTTAAAAACGAAGTTGTTGCAGTTATCGGTTATGGTGTACAGGGACCGGCACAGGCTCTTAACATGAAAGATAACGGCATTAATGTTATCATAGGACAGGCTCCTCAGTTCAAAGCCGACTGGGATAAAGCAGTCCGTGACGGTTTTGTTCCGGGCGAGACACTTTTCCCTGTTGAAGAGGCTGTAAAAAGAGGCACTATTATTCAGTATCTTGTTTCAGATGCTGCACAACGTATCCTGTGGCCGGTAGTCAAAGAAAATCTTGACAAGGGCAATGCTCTCTATTTCTCACATGGTTTTTCAATAACCTACAAAGATCATACAGGTGTCATTCCCCCGGAAGACGTTGATGTCATCATGTGTGCCCCGAAAGGATCAGGTACCAGTGTAAGAAGGAATTTCCTTGCAGGGGCAGGCATCAACACCAGCTATTCTGTTTTCCAGGACTTCACAGGAAGAGCGGAAGAGCGGACTATTGCACTGGGTATTGCCATTGGTTCGGGTTATCTCTTCCCAACCACTTTTGAGAATGAGGTATTCAGCGATCTGACGGGTGAGAGGGGTGTTCTGATGGGAGCACTGGCAGGTATCATGGATGCACAGTATAAGGTTCTGAGAGAAAACGGACACTCACCATCGGAAGCTTTCAATGAGACAGTGGAAGAACTGACACAAAGCCTTATACGTCTGGTAGATGAAAAAGGTATGGACTGGATGTATTCCAACTGTAGTGCCACAGCACAAAGAGGGGCACTCGACTGGAGACCAAAATTCATGGAAGCAACACTCCCCGTTTTCAAACAGCTTTATGAAAAAGTTAAATCAGGAGAAGAGTGTGTCAGAGTCCTTGAATCAACAGGAACACCCGATTACAAGGAAACACTTGATGCTGAACTCAGGGAACTCGGTAACTCCGAGATATGGAGAACCGGTACAGCCGTAAGAAAACTGAGACCAGATGTGAAATAAAGACTTAATCATGAATTATTATGAATGAAAAGGTAACTATTTTCGATACTACATTAAGAGACGGGGAACAGGTTCCGGGATGCCAGCTGAATACTATTGAGAAGATAGAGGTAGCAGAGGCTCTCGAGAACCTGGGTGTGGATGTGATAGAAGCAGGCTTCCCCATATCCAGTCCGGGTGACTTCAATTCTGTCGTCGAGATATCAAAAGTCATTTCTAATCCCGTTATATGTGCCCTCACCAGAGCTGTCAAAAAAGATATAGAAGTGGCAGCCGAAGCTCTTCAATATGCAAAAAAGAAAAGGATACACACCGGTATCGGAACATCACCCTACCATATCAAATACAAGATCAAGACAACACCTGAAGAGATAATAAACAGAGCTGTTGATGCAGTAAAATATGCGCGGAAATTTGTGGATGACGTGGAGTTTTATGCTGAAGATGCCGGAAGAAGTGAGAATGAATATCTTGCAAAAGTTATTGAGGCAGTCATCAAAGCCGGCGCTACTGTTATCAATATCCCCGACACTACAGGTTATTGCCTGCCAGAGGAATACGGAGCCAAGATAAGGTATCTCAAAGAGAATGTTCCCAATATTGACAAAGCCATCATATCCACTCATTGCCATAATGATCTGGGTATGGCCACTGCCAATACCATGATGGGTATTATTAACGGCGCACGACAGGTTGAAGTGACAATGAACGGACTTGGAGAAAGGGCTGGCAATACCTCTCTCGAAGAGATAGCGATGATCATTAAAAGTCATCATAGTCTCAACCTCTCCACGAATATCAATTCCAAACTGATATATACTACCAGCAGGCTGGTGTCTACTCTGATGAGTATGCCTGTGCAGCCCAACAAAGCCATTGTGGGACGAAATGCTTTTGCCCATTCTTCTGGTATCCATCAGGATGGTGTTCTCAAAAACCGTGAGAATTACGAGATCATTGATCCAAAAGAAGTGGGAATAAAAGAATCTGCCATCATACTGACAGCACGCAGCGGCAGGGCTGCTCTTAACCACCGCCTTCAACTCCTCGGTTTTAATCTCGACAAAGAAGAGCTTGACGAGATCTATCACCGCTTCCTCATCCTGGCCGACAAGAAAAAAGAGGTCAATGATGAAGATATCAGGATACTCACCGGAGAAGTATTCCAGGGAGAAAAATCTCTCAAACTGGAGCTTCTTCAGGTTACCTGTGGTAAGTCGACCATCCCTGTAGCCACTGTAGGACTTAAGATAAACGGAGAAGTTCACACATCAACAGCTTCAGGCAACGGCCCTATTGATGCTGCATTCACTGCTGTAAAACAGCTGATAAGCAAGACCATACACCTCGAAGAATTTCTTGTACAGGCTATTACAAAAGGCAGTAACGACTTCGGCAAAGTCCATATCCAGGTTGAACATGAACAAAAGACATACTACGGATTCGGCACCAATACCGATATTGTGACTGCTTCAGTAGAAGCATTCATTGATGCCATTTCAAAAATTCAATAAAGACGGGTTCTCCCGGAAAAGAAAAAGATAAAAAACAGCAGAAGCATTCATAATTAATATATGGAACCAAAAACACTTTTTGACAAGATATGGGATAGTCATGTGGTTCATTCCATACAAGGGGGGCCTGATGTTCTCTATATCGATCGCCATTTTATTCACGAAGTCACCAGTCCACAGGCTTTTGACGGGCTAAGAAGACGAAAAATACATGTTATGCGTCCGGGTAACACTGTTGCCACGGCCGATCATAACATACCCACTGTCAACCAGCATCTGCCCATAAAGGATGAGCTGTCGCGGAACCAGATCAACAGGCTGGAAGAGAACTGCCGGGAATTTGGTATTGACTATTTCGGTATCAATCATCCGAAAAACGGTATTGTCCACGTCATTGGTCCGGAACAGGGTTATACACTGCCGGGCATGACCATTGTCTGTGGTGACAGCCATACTGCAACCCATGGAGCTTTCGGTAATGTTTCCTTCGGTATAGGAACCAGTGAAGTTGAAATGGTACTTGCCAGTCAGTGTATCATCCAGCCCAAACCGGCTAAAATGAGGATAACGGTAAACGGAGAGTTACAGAAAGGAGTAACTGCGAAGGACCTTATCCTGTATGTAATCTCTAAAATCAGCTCAGGAGGAGCTACCGGATATTTCGTTGAATATGCGGGTACAGCCATAAAGTCTCTCAGTATGGAAGGCAGGATGACTGTCTGTAATATGAGTATTGAAATGGGAGCACGCGGAGGATTGATAGCTCCTGATATGACAACATTTGAATATCTGTCAGAGGTGGTATCACCGAAAATGAAAGCTGATTTTAATTCTTTCGTCAAGATATGGTCAGCACTGAAAAGTGATGAGGGTGCTGTTTTCGACAAGGAAATGGTGTTTGATGCCGCTGATATTAAGCCCATGATCACATACGGAACCAATCCCGGAATGGGTATCCCTATTGACGAAAAGATACCTTCAGCCGGTAGCGGAAAAGAGGCAACAGCTTTTCTCAAATCTCTCGATTACATGGGGTTCAGTCCCGATATAAAGATACTGGGCCATCCGGTTGACTACGTTTTTGTAGGCAGCTGCACCAACGGAAGGATAGAAGATCTGAGAGCTTTTGCCGGCCTGGTAAAAGGAAGAAAAAAAGCTGCGGGAATAACTGCTCTTGTAGTACCTGGTTCGAAAAAAGTTGAACAACAGGCTATCAGAGAAGGCATTGCAGATGTCCTGAAAGAATCGGGTTTTGAGTTGAGACAACCAGGATGTTCTTCATGCCTCGCTATGAATGAAGATAAAATACCTGCCGGAAAATACGCTGTTTCCACTTCAAACAGAAATTTCGAAGGAAGACAGGGTCCCGGTGCCAGAACCCTCCTCGCCAGTCCCCTTACAGCAGCAGCAGCAGCTGTAACAGGTGTGATAACCGACCCAAGGGATCTGTTAAATAATTAATAATTAGATTAATATGTTGAAAGAAAAATTTGAGATACTGGAAACAACATGTGTTCCCCTGCCGCTGGAAAATGTCGATACTGACCAGATCATACCTGCCAGATTCCTCAGTGCAACGACACGTGAAGGATTCGGCAAAAACCTTTTCCGCGACTGGAGATATGATAAGTCAGGAAAGGAAATAGACTCCTTCGTCCTTAATGACCCGGCATATAGCGGGAAAATACTGGTAGCCGGGAAAAATTTCGGCAGCGGTTCAAGCCGCGAACATGCCGTATGGGCTCTTACCGGCTATGGGTTCAGGGCAGTCGTGTCAAGCTTTTTTGCAGATATTTTCCGGAATAATTCCCTTAACGCCGGACTGCTCCCTGTCATCGTACCGGAAGATTTTCTGAAGAAACTCTTCGGAGTGATCACTGAAGACCCCGCAACAATAGTCAGAATTGACCTTCCTCAACAGATCATATTGATACCTTCTACAGGCGATTCGGTGTCTTTCGACATCAATCCCTATAAAAAAGAATGTTTCATAAAAGGCCTTGACGATGTTGATTATCTGTTGAAAATGAAAGACAGGATAAGAGCTTACGAACTCAGAAACACTCTGCGCAAATGAGAATAGAGATAATGGATACCACCCTCAGAGACGGGGAACAGATGCAGGGGGTCTCCTACTCTCCTTTTGAAAAGTTGCATATAGCCAGGCTTTTACTAAAGGATCTTAAAGTAGACCGTATAGAAGTAGCATCTGCCAGGGTTTCGAAAGGCGAATTTGAAGCAATAAAACAGATTACATCCTGGGCCCGGCACAATAATTTCCACCGGAAAGTGGAAGTGTTGGGGTTCATTGACGGTGAATTATCACTTAACTGGATAAAGGATGCTGGCGGTAAAGTAGTTAACCTGCTTTGCAAAGGATCGCTCCGCCATCTGGAAAAACAACTGAGAAAGTCGCCGGAACAGCATATAAAAGAAATAAAAAATATCATCGGGAAAGCTGAGTCATACGATATTGATGTAAACATATATCTCGAAGACTGGTCTAACGGCATGCTCTATTCCCAGGATTATGTATTCTACATGATCGATTTACTTAAGGATGAAAGAGTGACCAGATTCATGCTTCCTGATACACTTGGCATATTGGATCCTGAACAGACTTTTTTATTCTGCAAAAATATGGTTGACCGTTATCCCGACTGCCATTTCGATTTTCATCCGCATAACGACTATGACCTTGCAGTTGCAAATATTTATTCTGCCGTTACAGCCGGAATAAAAGGTATTCACACTACCATCAACGGACTGGGTGAAAGAGCGGGCAATGCTCCTCTCTCAAGTATAATAGGCATACTCCATGATCATCTGAAAGCAGAAACCGGTATCAATGAGTTTGAGATAACCAAAGCAAGCAAGATTGTTGAGACTTACAGCGGGATACGTATCCCTGTCAACAAACCTGTAGTGGGAGACAATGTCTTCACTCAGACATCCGGGGTCCATGCCGATGGTGACAGTAAAGATCATCTCTATTACAATAACCTTTTACCTGAACGCTTTGGCAGAAAGAGAAAGTATGCCCTTGGCAAACAATCCGGGAAAGCTACTATCCGCAAGAATCTGGAGGAATACGGATTATCACTTGACCCAGGGGCAATTGACAAAATAACCCAGCGCGTGATAGAGCTAGGAGATAAGAAAGAAAATGTAACAACGGAGGATCTCCCTTTTATAATATCTGATGTCCTGGGAAATGAAATACCTGAATATAAAATCTTTATAAAGAACTACTCCCTTTCACTGTCATACGGATTAAAACCTTTTGCCAGTGTTCAGATAGAGATCGACGGTAATGTATATCAGGAAACATCTTCGGGAGACGGTCAGTATGATGCCTTCATGAAAGCTCTGAGAGTAATCTACCAGAGACTGGGGAAACAATTCCCTGTTCTGACCGATTACGAAGTGTCAATTCCTCCGGGAGGCAAAACAGATGCCCTTGTTGAGACAATTATTACATGGAAAATTAACGACAGGGAATTCAAAACAAAGGGTCTGGATGCCGATCAGACTGAATCGGCTATTAAAGCTACAGAAAAGATGCTTAACATTATTGAACATAATGAACTCAAGCTGGGTATCAACGGCGAAACAGACACAACAGACAACGAAAACAATTAAACACTTACAAATAACCCCGTATAATAATTAATTCATGAGCAAAACGTATAATATAGCAGTTATTCCCGGTGACGGCACCGGACCCGAAGTGGTGAGAGAAAGCAGAAAAGTTCTGGAAGCTGCTGCTTCAAAATTCGCATTTAAAATTAATTTCGAGGAGTTTGATTTTGGCGGAGAGCGCTACCTGAAAACCGGTGAGGTACTCCCTGACTCTGCTCCTGAACAACTGAAAAAATTTGATTCAATATTGTTGGGCGCTATTGGTCACCCGGATGTTAAACCGGGTATTCTTGAAAAAGGTATCCTGCTGAAACTCCGCTTCGAACTGGATCAGTATATCAACCTGAGACCTATTAAACTGTACCCGGGAGTATCCTCCCCCCTTAAGGACAAAGGTCCGGAACACATTGACTATGTTGTTATAAGAGAAAACACAGGAGATGTATACACCGGCAGCGGAGGTGTGACGATGAAAGGTACTGCGGGAGAAGTAGCCATTCAGAATATGGTTTACACAAGAATGCAGGTCGACAGATGTCTTAAGTATGCTTTTGATTATACCCGTAAAAGAAATAAAAGAAACACCCTCGCCCTTTGCGGAAAGACAAATGTTCTGACTTATGTGTTCGATCTGTGGGAAAGAGCTTTCAATGAGATTGGCACTGCCGGTTTCCCCGACATTAAAAGAGAATACTTTCATGTTGATGCAACATGTATGTGGATGATAAAGAACCCTGAGTGGTTCGATGTAATAGTTACCAGTAATATGTTCGGAGATATTATCACCGACCTTGGTGCCATCACCCAGGGAGGAATGGGCATTGCTGCCGGAGGTAATATCAATCCTGAAGGAGTCTCTATGTTTGAACCCATCGGAGGTTCTGCACCCAAATACACCGGCAGGAATGTCATTAATCCCCTTGCAGCTATCTCATCCGGCTCAATGATGCTGGAACACCTTGGAGAAGAATCTGCAGCACAGGCAATAGAAAATGCCATAATGGATGTGACAGCCAATAAAATCAAGGATCTTGGTGCAGGCAGAATGGGATTTTCCACCAGCGAGACTGGCGATCTGGTAGCTGAGAGAGTATAACTTATCTGATTCAAAAAAAACACAGATATTGTAATTAATGTTAGTTTTTTATTACCTTTGTGTTCTGATTGTAAAGAAATGTACCTTACAACATCACATCATCATCATTCGTTAACTTGTTTTCAGGCGAGGATAAGATGATATGTGTATAAGCAAAATATTAACCAACCCGTCTGAGTTTATCAGGCGGGTTTTTTAGTTAAAACATGAAATGAAAAAACTTAAAATTGCAATTCAAAAGAAGGGGCGTCTGAATGACAACTCACACAGGCTGCTGGAAGAATGTGGTATCAAATTTTCAAACGGGATAAGTGTCCTGAAGACATCAGCAAGAAATTTCCCGGTTGAGATCCTCTTTCTGAGAGACGATGATATACCTCAGTATGTAGAACAACAGGTTGTCGACATTGGTATCCTGGGAGAAAATGTTGTATTTGAAAAAAACAAGGACATAGCTATTCTTGAACAGCTTGGTTTTGCCCATTGCCGGCTTAGTCTGGCCATACCGAAAGAAGACAGTTATGATGGTCCTGAATATTTCATGAACAAAAGAATAGCAACCAGTTATCCGGGGCTTCTTTCAGAATATTTAAAAAAAGAAGGTATTACTGCTGAGATAGAGGAGCTAAGCGGCAGTGTTGAAATTGCTCCGGGCATAGGTCTTGCCGATGCCATCTGCGATATAGTGAGTTCAGGGAGTACTCTGATGACTAACGGTCTGAGAGAGGTAAAAACGATACTTAAAAGTCAGGCAGTTATTATTGGCAATAAATATCTCTCTGAAGAAAAAATGCTTATTCTTGAAAGACTTCTTTTCAGGATACGATCGGTAAAGAGTGCAAAAGAGAATAAATATATTCTGCTCAATGCTCCCGAGTCGGCTGTCCCGGAGATAAGCCGTATCCTGCCGGGAATGAAGAGTCCTACCATACTGCCTCTTGCAGAAAAAGGCTGGTGTTCTCTCCATTCAGTAGTTCAGGAAGACGAGTTCTGGGAAAGGATCGATCAACTTAGAAAAGCGGGAGCAGAAGGAATACTTGTTATACCTATTGAAAAAATGATACTCTGATGAAAACAGTTTATTACCCTCCCCGGGAGACATGGAATGACTTGTGCAAACGTCCGCTTATTGATAATTCCCGTCTTGATAAAACAGTGCAGGAGATCATCAGCAGGATACAGACAGGCGGAGACAAAGCTCTCCGTGAGTATACGGCAAAACTTGACAATGTGATAATTGATGACCTTAAGGTATCCGAAGCTGAGATCAATGAGTCTGAAGACACAGTCCCTGAGAGTCTGAAAGAGGCTATCAGACTTGCCGCACAGAATATTGAAAAATTCCACCGTTCACAACTTATAAACGAGCAGGCAGTTGAAACAATGAAAGGGGTTATATGCAGCAGGAAAAGTGTTCCTGTGGAAAAGGTTGGATTATATATCCCCGGAGGCTCGGCCCCTCTTTTCTCTACTGTCCTTATGCTGGCACTGCCTGCAGGAATAGCAGGATGCGAGAGAATAATCATGTGCTCACCTCCCGGAGAAGACGGAAAGATCAACCCTGTGGTTCTCTTTACGGCAAAACTGACCGGAATAAAAGAGATCTACAAGGCAGGCGGAGCTCAGGCTATAGCTGCTATGGCTTACGGAACAGACACTATCGTGGCTGTGGACAAGATATTCGGTCCCGGCAACCAGTATGTCACCAAAGCTAAAGAGATAGTACAGGCTCACGGTACAGCTATCGATATGCCTGCCGGTCCCAGCGAAGTACTGGTGATAGCTGACTCAACAGCTGACCCGGCATTCATTGCAGCCGACCTCCTGTCACAGGCAGAACATGGGCCGGACAGCCAGGTAGTCTTTCTTACCAACAACGAAGAACTCTTGAAAAGAGTGAAAGAAGAGATAAAGAGCCAACTGGACGAACTACCCAGAAAAGCTGAAGCAGGGCAGTCGCTGAACAACAGCCTTTTTATTGTGCTCAGAGACATGGAAGAATGTATTTACTTCAGTAATAAGTATGCTCCTGAACACCTCATAATAAACACATCTGAACCGGAGGATCTTGCAATGAAGGTAAAAAATGCCGGATCGGTATTCATTGGCCGGTACAGCTGTGAGAGTGCAGGAGATTACGCATCCGGCACTAATCACACACTCCCTACCAATGGCTTTGCCCGAAGCTATAGCGGAGTATCAACCGACAGTTTCATGAAGAAGATAACTTTCCAGAAAATCAGTTCCGAAGGTTTGAAAACTATCGGATACGCTGTTGAACTGATGGCTGAAGCAGAAGGTCTCAGAGCTCACAGAAATGCTGTAAGTATTAGATTAAAAACCATTGAAAATGTTTGATTTAGATAAACTGGTACGGCCTAACGTGAGGGTGCTCAGCCCCTATTCATGCGCAAGAGATGAATATCAGGGAAAAGAAGGCATCTTCCTCGATGCAAATGAAAATCCCTTCGGCTATCTGAACAGATATCCTGATCCATATCAGAAAGAACTGAAGGAAGCAATAAGCAATCTTAAAGGTATATCCGCTGAAAAAATATTCCTGGGTAACGGAAGCGACGAGATAATTGATCTCTGCTTCAGAGTGTTCTGCAGACCGGGTATCGATAAAGCCCTCACCTTCTCCCCCAGCTACGGTATGTATCAGGTATCAGCAGCTATCAACGATATTGAAATTATTAAAATACCGCTCGACTCTGATTTCATGATCGATTATAAGCTGACGGAAAAGTATCTGAAGGATGAAAAAATAAAGCTTATCATTATCTGCTCTCCCAATAACCCTACGGGGAACTGTCCTGGCAGTTCAGCCATCCTTAAGATCATTTCGGATTTCACCGGAATAGTCATTGTCGACGAAGCCTATATAGACTTCTCTGATAAAGGATCACTTATCAGTTATACCGGACAATTTCCAAATCTGATAGTGATGCAAACATTCAGCAAAGCATTCGGACTGGCTGCAGCAAGAGTTGGAATCGCCTATGCCAATCCACCAGTAATAAGCTATTTAAACAAGATAAAACCACCCTATAACATAAGCACTATCAACCAGAAAGCAGTCCTTCAAAAACTAAGAAAACTATCAACATACACCGGACAGGTGAGGAAAATAAAAAAGGAGAGAGCAAGGCTTAGTGCTGAACTGGCTAAAATATCATGTGTAAAAAAGATCTATCCTTCCGACTCCAATTTCATACTGATAAATGTTGAAGATGCAAATACTATTTATAAATATCTGGTTGACAATAGCATAATAGTAAGAAACAGGAGCAGCCTTATAGATAATTGTATCAGGATAACAGTTGGGACAAGAACAGAGAATAACAAGCTTCTGAGTGGATTAAAGAATTATAAGAAATGATAAAAAAAGTACTTTTTATTGACCGGGATGGGACAATAATAACTGAACCTGAAGACGAACAGGTTGACAGTATAGAAAAATTCAGGTTCATGCCCGGGGCCATCACAGGTCTCGCACGCATTGCCAGGGAGACTGACTATGAGCTTGTCATGGTGACCAATCAGGACGGACTGGGCACAGAATCCTTTCCGGAGGACACTTTCTGGCCGTCACACAACAAGATGCTGCAGATACTTAAGGACGAAGGTGTCGAATTCTCTGAGATCTTTATAGACAGGTCTTTCCCGGAAGATAATCTGCCCACGCGTAAACCCGGGACAGCCATGCTGACTAAATACCTCAGTAAAGGTATTGATGCTGATAACTCTTATGTGATAGGTGACAGGCTGACTGATGTTGAACTGGCCGGGAATATAGGGTGCAAGGCTGTTTTTTTCAGTAAGAAAAAAACAGAGGATGCAGTATTGTGCACAAACGACTGGGATGAGATATGCAGATACCTCCAATCGAAACCCCGTACGGCAACTATATCCAGAAAAACCAGTGAGACAGATATTAATATTGAACTGAATATCGATGGCACAGGGAAAAGTAATATATCGACAGGGAAAGGCTTCCTTGATCACATGCTCGACCAGATAGCCCGCCATGGCAGTTTTGATCTGAGAATAACTGCCAGTGGTGATCAGGGAGACGACGGTCATCATCTGACAGAAGACCTGGCAATATGTCTGGGAGAAGCTTTTCTTAAAGCTGCCGGTAGTAAAAGAGGTATAGAACGCTACAGCTTTGTCCTGCCCATGGATGACTCCCTGGCTCAGGTAGCTCTTGACCTGGGAGGAAGAGCATGGCTGGTATGGGATGCACAATTCTCCAATGAAAAGATAGGCGAAATAGCTACTGAAATGTTCTTTCACTTTTTCAAATCTTTTAGCGACAATGCCAGGTGTAACATCAATATAAAAGCCACAGGAGATAACGACCATCATAAAATAGAAGCCATCTTCAAAGCTTTTGCCAAAACACTGAAAGCAGCTCTGAAAAGAAGTGATAATTATGATCTGCCATCCACAAAAGGAAAATTATGATAGCAATCATAAAATACAATGCCGGAAATATAAGATCAGTGCAGAATGCCCTGAACCGGCTGGGATATGACAGCACGATAACCGATGATAAAAAGGAAATAGAGAATGCTTCCAAAGTAATTTTCCCGGGAGTTGGTGAAGCAGGATCGGCAATGAGATATCTCCGGGATAAGCAGCTTGACACTCTTATCCGTTCCCTCCGTCAGCCTGTTCTTGGTATTTGTCTGGGACTGCAACTTATGTGCAGCTATTCTGAAGAGAGCAATACGGAATGTCTTAATATCTTCAACTCTCAGGTCAGGTTTTTCCCTCCCGGAGATAAAATACCTCACATGGGCTGGAATAATTTATCTTCAATGAAAGGCAGTCTCTTCAACAGTATAACCAAAAATAATGACCTCTATTTTGTTCACAGCTATTATGCTGAACTATCGGCAGATACAGCTGCCGTATGTGAATACATATTACCTTTCAGCGCTGCCATGCAGAAAGATAATTTTTATGCCACACAGTTTCATCCCGAAAAATCTGCTGGTACAGGAGAATCAATACTTTTAAACTTTCTGCATATATGAGAATAATAATGGCTGTTGACATACTGGAGGGCAAGTGTGTCAGACTCACACGGGGCGATTATAACACCGGTAAAGTATACAGGGAGGATCCCCTGGATATGGCTCTGGAAATAGAAGATAACGGACTGAAATATCTTCATCTTGTCGATCTTGACGGCGCCAGGGCAAAAAAGGTTGTCAACCATAAGCTTCTTGAAAAAATATGCCTTAAGACACAACTCACAGTGGATTTTGGAGGAGGCATCAGATCGGATGATGATATCCGTATTGCCTTTGATTGCGGAGCTGCACAGGTAACTGCCGGCAGTATTGCCGTAACAGATCAGCCTCTATTCCTTGAATGGCTGAAGAGATACGGCAATCAGAAAATCATTCTGGGTGCCGATTTTATAGGAAAAGAGATTGCCACACACGGATGGATGAAAAAGTCGGGAAAAGACTTAACAGATTTTATTTCAGATTATCACTCCGGAGGGATCAGGTTTGTCATTTGCACTGATGTGAGCAGGGATGGCATGCTGAGTGGTCCGTCAACAGATATTTACAGGCAGATACTTGAAAAGGTGGATGTTGATCTCATTGCCAGCGGAGGTATCTCATCGCTTAAGGATATCGAAGATATTTGTTCCTGCGGATGTGAAGGAGTCATTATAGGAAAAGCTGTTTATGAAGGTAAAATACAATTAAAAGAACTAAGAGAATTATGTTAAAGAAAAGAATCGTTCCCTGTCTGGATATCAAAGACGGAAGAACAGTTAAAGGAATCAATTTTGTTGATATCAGAGATGCAGGTGACCCTGTTGAACTTGCAAAGGCATATTCCTCCAGACTGGCTGACGAGCTGGTGTTTCTGGATATAACTGCAACTATTGAGAGACGGAAAACACTGGCTGCTCTTGTTGAGAAAATAGCTGCCGAGATAGATATCCCCTTTACAGTAGGAGGAGGAATAAACAGTATTGAAGATGTTGCTGTTCTCCTGAAAGCCGGTGCAGATAAAGTAAGTGTCAATTCAGCTGCCGTGAGACGTCCTGAACTGATAAAGGAAATATCTCAGGAGTTCGGGAGTCAGTGTGTTGTGGTAGCTATCGACACCGACCTCGTTAATAATGAATGGATAGTGTTTGTCGACGGAGGACGCACCCCTGTTGATCTTAAAACTACTGAATGGGCAAAGAAAGCAGAAGAGCTTGGTGCAGGTGAAATACTGCTTACATCCAAACAGAGTGACGGGACAAAAGACGGATTCTCTGTTGGCATAACAAAAGAGGTGACTCAAAAAGTAAATATTCCGGTAATAGCATCCGGAGGAGCAGGAACGATGGAACATTTCCGGGATGTCTTCAACGAAACAGGATGCAGCGCCGCTCTGGCTGCCAGTATTTTCCATTACGGAGAAATAGATATAAGGGAATTAAAAAAATACCTTCAGAAAGAGGGTATAGATATAAGGCTATGAATAAAGATATTATTATGAATGAAATAGATTTCAGCAAATTAAACGGGCTTGTTCCGGCAGTCATACAGCACCATAGCACATTGCAGGTACTGATGCTTGGCTTTATGAATAAGGAAGCTCTTGAGAAAACACGTTCTGAAGGTAAAGTGACTTTCTATTCCAGGACAAAGGAAAGGTTATGGACAAAAGGAGAAAGCTCAGGGAACTATCTGTATGTAAAAGAAATCATTACCGACTGTGATAACGACACCCTTCTCATTATGGCTGATCCTGCCGGTCCGGTATGTCATAAAGGTACTGCCTCCTGCTTTGGGGAAGAAGAGGCGAAAGGCTTTTTGTATAAGCTGGAATCCATTATTAAGCAGAGGATAGAGGATGATGTAGAGGATTCCTACACTAACCGCATTTTTAAAGCGGGAGTCAATAAAGCAGCACAGAAAGTTGGAGAAGAAGCTGTTGAACTTGTTATTGAGGCAAAAGATGATGATCCTGATCTTTTCAGAAACGAAGCAGCTGATCTCCTTTACCACTTTTTAATCCTTCTGAAAGTCAAGGGATTCACTCTTGAAGAAATAGAAGAAGTCCTTCAAAAAAGACATAAGCCGGGGAAATAGCAAATGGGTCTTCAACCTCTTCAACTTCTTCAACTTCTTCAACTCTCTTCTTATTAATTTTTTTAATTGAAGCAAAGATTTCTTTGAATTTTCTTTTGTCTAATTAATTATTACTTTACTTTTGTAAGCCAGTTAAGACTAGAATATGAGAAAACTGCACAATTATTTTGCTCCTTATTTTTATTTCTTTTTTTATTTTAAAAGAAGATAAGGGGATTTTTGTGTAGAGATAATATAGATTATAAAGATACAGGTCCCCGAAAAACGGGGGCCTTTTTTTTTACAGGAGGTAAAATAACATGAGAATTTCCATTCAGGGTGAAAAGGGATCTTTTCACGAAGTAGCGGCAAGACAATATTTCAAGGGCGAAGAGATTGAGATAGTTCCCTGTTCAACCTTTGATCTCACACTGATGGCTGTTACGGAGAACAAATCCGATTTTGCCGTGATGGCTATAGAGAATGCCCGTTCGGGCAGTATTCTTTACAATTATTCCCTTATCAGGGAATCTGGCATGAAGATCCTTGGAGAACACAATCTCAGGATAATTCAGAATCTCATGGCGCTTCCCGGACAGTCAATACAAAGTATTCGGGAAATCAGGTCACATCCCATTGCTCTTGCACAATGTATGACATATCTCAATCATCTGCGGGGAGTAACTCTAGTTGAGAATGAAGATACTGCCACCAGTGCCAGGCAGATACGTGAACAGGGCCTGAAGGGCATAGCAGCCATAGCCCCGGCAATAGCTGCTGAAATATACGATCTGACAATACTGGCAAAAGGAATAGAAACATATAAAAAGAACTACACACGTTTCCTCGTGGTGGGAAGAACGATGGAACAACCGGATCATGGTACAAAAGTGTCAATATGTTTTTCTACAGGTCACAAGCCGGGCTCACTCGCTTCAGTATTGGTAAGACTGGCAGAACTGGAAATAAACCTTTCAAAGATACAATCGGTGCCCCGGCTAAACGGAGAATGGGAATATATGTTCTATGTTGATCTCGAGCCGGGACCTGATCAGGATATCAGTCTTATTACAAATATTCTGGAAAACTACACCACTAATCTTGAAGTACTGGGAGTCTATAATAAAGGAGATATGTTATATGAAAGTTAAACCGGCCGACCGCACCACTACAGTTAAGGAATATTATTTTTCTCTTAAGCTGAAGCAGATAGACCAGATGAGGAAAGCAGGTGCTGATATTATCAATCTGGGTATTGGGAGCCCCGATCAGCCCCCTTCTGAGAATACCATCACCAGGCTGTGTACAGAAGCATCAAAAACGGATGCACATGGTTATCAGAGCTATATAGGTATTCCCGAACTAAGGAAAGCCTTTGCTGAATGGTACAGGAAATATTTCAAAGTGGACCTTGATCCGGAAAAAGAGATTCTTCCTCTGATGGGAAGCAAGGAAGGAATAATGCATATCAGCATGGCATTTGTGAACCCCGGAGATGATGTACTGGTGCCCAACCCCGGATATCCGACCTATTCATCAGTGACCAGTCTTGTTGGTGCCGGCATAAGACACTACGACCTGGATGAAAAAAACAACTGGGAACCCTGTCTGGACAGACTGGAAGACAGTGACCTGAGCAAAGCAAAAATCATGTGGGTCAACTATCCCAACATGCCAACAGGTGCAGGAGGCTCTTTGAAAACTTACGAAAAACTCGTTAATTTTGCATTGAAATACGGCATATTGCTTTGTAATGATAATCCCTACAGCTTTATCCTGAACAACGATTATCTTAGTCTGCTTGCCGTTGATGGTGCAAAAGACACGGCATTGGAACTGAACTCCCTGAGCAAGTCGCATAACATGGCAGGCTGGAGAATAGGAATGGTAGCCGGAGATAAAGAATACATAAGCACTATTCTGAAAGTCAAAAGCAATATGGATTCCGGAATATTCCGGGCTATGCAGTTCGCTGCCGTTGAAGCTCTCAATAACCCGTCTTCATGGTTTGATACAGTAAACAGTTGTTATTTGAAAAGGAGAAAAATAGTTGAAGAAATAATGACTTTACTTAATTGCAGCTTTGATAAAAAGCAGACAGGATTATTTGTCTGGGGGCGTATCCCTGATGATATTGATGACTGCGAACAATTTATTGAAGATATTCTCACAAAAGTCAATGTATTCATCACCCCTGGTTTTATTTTCGGAAGCAATGGCAACAGATATATAAGGCTCTCACTCTGCGCTGACGAAAACACTCTTTCTGAAGCTGCAAAAAGAATTGAGTCTTTTGTAAGGATGAACAATAATTAAACAATATTTTGAAGATGATAATCTCAGTAATAGGCATAGGGCTGATTGGCGGATCGATGGCTCTTGATCTTCGTAAGCGTAGTTTTGCCGACAGGATAATCGGTGTTGAACAGAACGTGCAACATCAGAACATAGCATTGCTGTGTGGCCTTGTTGATGAGACAGACAGCCTTGAAAATGCTGTAGACAGAAGTGATCTGATCCTTCTCTGTACACCTGTTAACTCCAACTGTTCCCTTCTTCCGGGCATTCTTGACAGAATATCCGGGACAAAAAAAGTTGTTGTTGACATGGGATCCACCAAGGGCAGTATAGCAGAAGCATCAAAGGATCATCCTGCAAGAGGCCGCTATGTTGCTGCCCATCCTATGGCCGGTACAGAGTTTTCAGGACCGCTTGCTGCTATCGGTAAACTTTTCGATTATAAAACAGCTATAATATGTGATCCGGAACTCAGTGATCCTGATTCTCTTGAGATGGTAAAAGATATGCTGCAGACCCTCAATATGAGGATTGTATATATGAATTCTGCCATACATGATGTCCATGTTGCCTATATATCGCACATATCTCATATCACATCTTTCTCTCTGGCACTGAGTGTTCTGGAAAAGGAACAGGAAGAGGTGAATATTCTCACTCTTGCCGGAGGTGGCTTTGAAAGCACTGTTCGTCTGGCCAAGAGTAGCGGAGACACCTGGGCTCCTATTTTTATTGAAAACTCATCCTATATAATTGAAGCCATTGATACCTACATCGAAAAAATGAACACTTTCAAAAAAATGATTCACGACAGGGATAAAGAGGGACTAAAGGCACTTATGGAAGAAGCGAATAAAATAAGAAAGATATTACATTAATAAAATATTACACCAATGGTAGAAAAACTTGATACTTCACCAATAAAGGAATGGGAAGGATATAGAGGAAGGCCCTTCCTTATATCCGGTCCATGCAGTGCCGAAACAGAAGAACAGGTTATTGCTACAGCCAAAGGGCTGGCTGCTCTTGACAGAATAAGCATTTTCAGGGCAGGTATATGGAAACCCAGAACAAGGCCTAATTCCTTCGAAGGTATTGGTACAAGAGGACTGGAGTGGCTAAGAAGCGTAAAGAGAGAAACAGGCTTTCTGGTTGGAACAGAAGTGGCAAATGAAAAACATGTATATGAAGCACTTAAATATGGTGTTGATATGCTATGGATAGGTGCAAGAACTTCTGTCAGCCCGATTACAGTCCAGGAGATAGCCAATACTCTAAAGGGTGTTGATGTGATGGTTCTGGTGAAAAACCCCATCAATCCAGATATTGAATTATGGATCGGAGCCATTGAAAGGATAGCCAATGCCGGAATAAAGAGACTTGGAGCTATTCACCGTGGTTTCTCTTCCTATGAAAAGACATCATACAGGAACCAGCCCAACTGGCAACTCCCCATAGAGTTAAGAAGAAGGATTCCTGAGATACCTATCATCTGCGATCCCAGTCATATTGGCGGAGCAAGAGAATATCTTCATGAAATCTCCCAGAAAGCCATGGACCTGAATTTCGACGGATTGATGATCGAATCGCATATCAACCCTGAGAAAGCTCTCAGTGATTCTTCCCAACAGGTCACACCTGAAGAACTTAAAGAGTTGCTGAGCAGACTTATTATGCGAAATCCTTCAACAGATGATCCAAGATTGCTTGATGTGCTTGGTGAATTACGGCAACAAATTGATATCTTTGATGATTCTCTCCTTGACCTGATAGAAAAACGCATGAAGGTTGCAGAAACGATAGGTAAATATAAGAAAGACAATAATATAACTATCCTTCAGAGTGCACGGTGGGATGAGATCGTTAAGAGGGCTATGATAAAGGGAAAAACCAAAGGGCTGAGTGAAGACCTCATAGACACTATGTTCAAGGCCATTCATCAGGAATCAATTAACCGTCAGATGAAAATCATGAATGAAGGTATAGAATCTGCTCTCAAATCCGAAAAAAGCAAAGAATAAAAAAATGCAAATAACAATAGATCCATCCGAGGTAAAGGGTCTTATCAGGGCCCCTTCATCAAAAAGCATGACTCAGCGGGCTATTGCTGCAGCTTTACTGGCTGACGGAGAATCGACAATCATCAATCCTTCATATTGCAATGATTCTCTTGCATCTATAGACATAGCCGGCGGTCTGGGCGCCCATATAAGACCGGAACCAGGTAAGATGAAGATAAACGGCACACAGGGTTTCCTTAAGGACCATGTTCTGAATTGTGGTGAGTCGGGTCTTGCCATAAGGATGTTTTCGCCTGTGGCGGCCCTCTTTAGTGGTGAGATCATAATGGACGGCAAGGGGACACTCAAAAGCAGACCCATGAAGATGATTGAGGATACTCTCAATCAACTGGGGGTTAAGTGCAGCAGTAAGGATGGTTTTCTCCCTCTTACTATCAAGGGACCTTTAAAGGGTGGCACATGTGAAACAGACGGTTCTGTCAGCTCCCAGTTACTGACAGGTCTGCTTATGGCATTACCTGCTGCTCCGGATAATTCAATTGTGAAAGTCATAAACCTGAAAAGCCGGCCATATATTGACATGACTATACAGGTACTCAGTAAATTCGGTGTAAAAGTGGTAAATGACAATTACAGGACTTTTACTATCAATGGCAACCAGAAATACAAACCAGCTTATTTTGAAGTGGAGAGTGACTGGAGCGGAGGAGCTTTCCTGATGGTAGCGGGAGCTATCAACGGAGATGTTGTTGTTGAAGGACTGCGTACCGACAGCCGCCAGAGCGACAAAGCAATACTTACTGCTCTTGACAAGGCAGGAGCAAGAATGAGTATATCAGAAGACAGTGTCAAAATATCAAAATCGGAACTCAGGGCTTTTGAATTCGATGCAACTGATTCTCCTGACCTCTTCCCTCCTCTTGCCGCCCTGGCATCATACTGCAGGGGAGTGACAGGAATCAAGGGAGCCACACGCCTGTTCCACAAAGAGAGTGACCGGGCTAAAGCTCTTGTTGAAGAATTCGGCAAGATGAACATCAAGGTAACTATCAACGAAGACTATATGCTTATTACCGGTGGCGAAGTGAAAGAAGCCGTAGTGGATTCACATCACGATCACCGTATTGCCATGGCAGCTGCTGTTGCTTCCTTGCGTGCATCAGGACCGGTAAGTATAACAAATCCGGAATGTATTGCAAAATCATATCCGGGATTCTACGAAGATCTCCGTAGCCTGGGGGCTGTCATCCATGAAACACGTTCTCACTCTTAAGTCTTTTTTTATTTTTTTCCAATGACGGACAAAAAAAAAGCCTTTGTTTTGTTTTGATATTAATTCTTTTTTTTAGATTTGTGACGATGAAAAAAATGAGGACATATATCTGGTGCTGGCGCAGTTCACTTGTTAATGCTGTGAAACAGGCCATTATATGATCTATTAAGATATTTGTATAGACAGGCACGCTTTTCACAGCGTGCTTTTTTTATGTAAAAAATTCACTAACACTAAAACTAATAATTATGACAAAGAGTACAAAAATCCTGCTAAGCGAAAATGAGATGCCCAGGCAATGGTATAATATCCAGGCCGATATGCCCAATAAACCTCTGCCACCCCTGCATCCTGCCACCCGTAAACCTATCGGACCGGAAGATCTGGCTGCCGTCTTTCCTATGGAACTGATAAAACAGGAAGTATCAACAGAAAGATATATCGATATTCCTGATGAGGTTTTCGACCTGTACAAGACCTACCGTCCATCTCCTATATACAGAGCAATAGCTCTTGAAAAGGATCTGGGAACAAAGAGCAGGATATACTATAAGTATGAAGGAGCTAATTATTCGGGATCACACAAAGCCAATACGGCTATTGCCCAGGCTTATTACAATATGAAGGAAGGTATTAAAAGGATCACTACTGAAACAGGAGCCGGTCAGTGGGGTAGTGCAATGAGTTTTGCCTGTCACCATTTCGGTCTTGAGCTGCTCGTTTTTATGGTCAGAGTAAGCTTTGACGGCAAGCCCGGACGTAAGATAATGATGAACAGCTACGGTGCCCAATGTGTACCGTCACCCAGTAATATGACAGCTGCCGGAAGAAAGATACTTGAAGCTGATCCCGATTCCCCGGGAAGCCTGGGTATAGCTATCTCGGAAGCTATGGAGATAGCTGTCCAGGACCCCTATACAAAATATTCTCTTGGCAGTGTCCTTAACCATGTAATACTCCACCAGACAATAATAGGCGAAGAAGCTCTCCGTCAGATGGAAAAAACAGACGATTATCCCGATGTTGTTATCGGGTGTTTCGGAGGAGGCTCAAATTTCTCAGGTATAGCTTTCCCTTTCCTTCGTGAAAAACTGGTTAACGGAAGAGATATCAGGTTAATGGCAGTGGAACCGGCTTCCTGTCCTAAATTAACCAAAGGTAAATTCATGTATGACTTCGGTGATTCGGCAGGTATGACGCCCCTCCTGCCTATGTATACCCTGGGACATAATTTTATTCCGGAAAAGATACATGCCGGCGGATTACGTTATCATGGTGCCGGAGTGCTGGTCAGCCAGCTCCTGAAAGACGGTTTTATAGAAGCCAAAGCCAAGATGCAGAGAGAGTGTTTTGAAGCAGGTGTTATGTTTACAAAAAATGAAGGTATCCTGCCTGCCCCTGAATCCAACTACGCTATCGCTGCAGCTCTTGATGAAGCAAGAAAAGCCGATCTGGAAGGTGTCTCAAAGACTATCCTCTTCAACCTTAGCGGACACGGTCATATGGATATTTCTGCTTACCAGAAATACTATGAAGGAAACCTCCCCGATCATGAACTTACTGACAATGAAGTTATAGAAGCTCTGGCAGGACTGGATTTTCCCGACTAAACGGATATAAAAATAAAGAGGGTTAAAAGACAATCCCGGAAAGGCATCTCATTAAGATGCCAGTATCCGGGATTGTTTATTTTATGTTATAATATTAAAAATCAGAATAATCAGTCGGATGCAGGAGGAAAGCATCAGCACTGATGACCGTATTGGCATATTCCGGCTTAACTGATAATGCCGCCCAGTCGGGATGCACCCTGAATGCATCCCAGTGTTCCTGCTGTGAAGTCATGTCAGAGTATGTTGTCATGTACATCAATCGCGGCTTCAGGCTTCCAAACAACACCTGTCCGTAAAAAACTGCATTGGAACCGATCTTCTCAAAAATTGCCATCTCGCCTCCTTCATTGAACATGTGTATCTTCTTCGTAGCTTTTTCTTCTGTCCAGCTCCCATAACTTCTTAACTCATAGATTCTTTCTTCCGGAGAATTGTCATAAGAAGGAATCCTGTAATGAGGCATAAATGAGAAAGCTTTCATTAGTATACTCTCATACCTGACAAAAGGAGGATCGTCCCAGGGTGCATCAAGGAAATCACTGCCGTCTGACAGATACACACCATCACTCTCAAGAGCATTTAACACTTCAGTATATTGTGATAAATCGGCATAAGGAATAAAAACATATAACATTTTACCGAAAGCAGTATCAGCTTCTACGGGTTTAAAAACGCCTACTGATGGTATACCGTGGCGGTGCATGGCAGGTATGAAAGCATCTTTCATGTATTGGTCAAATAAGGCGTTCTTACCCTGATCTGTCAGTCTGTAAATCCTCAACTCATAGAACATCTGACCCGGCTCTTCCTCTGCAGATGATTCCTTTTCCTGACATCCGCTCAGGAAAAGAGTGAATGGAGCGGTAAAAATCAGTGCTAACAAAATGATTATGGTTTTCTTCATAAATGGCATTATTTGTTAAAATTAATATTCTGACACAGTCTCTGTATTGTCTCTGATGTATATCAATATTGAAATACTCTCCCTCCTGCCAGCACTTCCTGCCGGTTTTCATCAAAAGAAGCTTTTTCTCCTGTACGGAGTGCTGCAGTGCACATTATGCAGGCTATTGAATGGTTGTATCCTGCCACAACATCGGCATTGGGTTTTTTTCTGTCACGAACACATTCCATCCAGTTTCTCATATGGGCAGCAGTCATGGGATCGCTTCCGGTATTCGCGGCTGTCTCCACTCTCAGGCCAGGCAGTTCGAAGGGTTCAAGCATATTGGCCTGCATGTTCATTGCTCTTGCCATTCTCTCATCCAGGCCCCCTTCGAATGTTATTTTATTGGTATCCAGATTAAGCATCCCTCCGTTCGAATAATACAGTTCCTTTACTCCTCCTGCGGAGTTGGTAAAACGGGAAGAATATACAACCTGGAATCCGACCTCAGGATTCCCCGGATCGGTGTATTCCATCACTGCCGTCATAGTATCAAAGTTTGTACGGCCATCTTTCCACAGATATATCCCTCCGTTAGCAGCCACACTGGCCGGATGAGAGATATTAGTGAACCAGTGTACTGTATCTATCTGATGCGCCATCCACTGTCCGGGTATACCTGATGAATATGGCCAGAAAAGCCGGAATTCAAGATATTTTCTGGCATCGAAATCAGCCGCTGGCCTGTTCATCTGATATCTTTTCCAGTCGGTATCACCCTCTTTCAGCAACGGAACCACTCCCGGTCTCCTCCATCTGCCCGGCTGATTGACATTCCACGTCATCTCAACCATTACTATCTTTCCAAACTTACCCGACTTGATATACTCATTGGCAGCAATATAGTTGGCAGCACTACGCCGTTGTGATCCTATCTGTACTATCTTACCTGACTGCTGAACAGCCTTGAGAGCTGTTCTGGCATCCGGCATAGTCTCTGCGAAAGGTTTTTCCACATAGGCATCACGACCTGCATTAACGGCTTCAGCACAATGCAGGGCATGCTGAAAATCAGCAGTACTGATAATAACTGCATCAGTATCATTCCCGCTGTATAATTCTTCATTATTACGGGCCAGCCGCAGACTGACACCTCTCGATCTGTAAAAATCAGCAGCAGCATCTCTCCTCATACTCCACAGATCGGAGAGTGCCGTAAATTCAAAATTCAATTCTTTCGACAGAGCCAAAAAAGCCGGCGAAAGAGAAGATCTGAACCTGTCGGAATAACCGACAATGCCTACACGTATCCTGTCGTTAGCCCCCAAAATACGTGAATAACTCTTTGCACTGAAAGTTAAACCTGCAGCTCCAAGAGCACTTGTCCTGATAAAATCTCTTCGGGTTGTCATATTTCTTTGGGTTGTTTGATAATTATGCCGTTCATTTTTATTTTTTTCCTGTTTTTTCTAATAGCATCTGTGTCAGGTTCTCCGCTGCTCTTCTGTTCTGAAAACTTTCCGGAAGAAGATCATGCTCAATATACTCATTGTATATCCAGGGGTCGCCAACTGCAAAAACATAACCTTTCCCGTACTTTGTTTCTGCCATGAGCACCCTCCCGTTTTCCGTTAGCACAGGTTCTGCCCTGCCTGAAAGAGTAATATCCGATATCTCTTTCATATATATTTTTGACACCCCCCGGAAAAGAGTATGACCGGGCAGGTCGGTTGAAGCCCCCATCTCATAATCGGAACCGGTAACAGGATGTAAGGTCACATGATTAAATCGCATACCAAAAGTCTCCATAAGATTATTCAGATGTGTAAACTCACAATTCGGACCATCATTGGCCAGCACTGCCATTACTCCCCCTTTTCTGACCCATTTCCTGATGACTTTTATATCATCTGCAAGTATGTAGTCAGGTGATCCTGACTCCGACGTGCTATCAGGATCAACAATAATATACACATCAAGCTTATTCAGGACTTTCCATGAAGGTCTATCAACAGTTATAATATGTGCCCCGGATGATTCAAATATCTCTCCCCAGCGTGAATAGCCACTCCATTCTTCGTCAGTCCAGAGATAATGAAATAACTCTCCTGTCTCTGCCTTCGTTTCCCTGTTAAACCAGTTATCCAGACCTACAACGGGTTGTTCAGGTGAATGAGCACAGGAAGACAGAATAAACAAACAGAATAATATTTTGTAGAAAATGAAGCCATGTCTCATATTTTCCATATTAATTTTTATTTGCTCAAATTTATAAAATGCAGGGGATTGTGTTTCATAAACAATATTAAAATCTGTCATCCCCGTTTTTGAAATAGGATATTAAGCAAAGAAGGACAGCAAAATAGTTTATCTTTGTTATATTGATTAAAAGTATCAAATATTACGTAAAATCATGAAGTTATCTTCAATTTTTTATAGTGTGGCGTTAGTTTTGCTTTTTACTGTATCTCCAGTCAAAGCTCAATGGAAAAAGTTAAAAGACAAAGATCTCAGGGAATGGGTTCTGTTGAACGGAGAAGCGTCTTTTGAAATAAGGAAAGGGACTGTTACAGGAACAACAAAACTAAAGTCACCCAATTCATTTCTCTGTACACCGGAAAACTACGGAGATTTCATACTGGAATGTGATGTATGGATAGATCCTCGACTGAACTCAGGTATACAGATCAGGAGTGAAAGTTATTCCGGATACCTTAACGGCAGGGTACATGGCTATCAGATTGAGATTGATCCTTCTGAAAGAGGCTGGTCAGGCGGCATATACGATGAAGCGCGGCGTGGCTGGATGTATGCCCTGGACAGAAATCCCACAGGGAAAAAAGCCTTTAGAGCCGGCGAATGGAACCATTACAGAATTGAAGCAGTTGGTAATTCTATACGCACATGGATAAACGGAGTGCCCTGTGCTGATATGCTGGATGCCCTTACACCCTCAGGGTTCATAGCTCTTCAGGTTCATTCCATTGGGGAAGACCAATCGAAAGAAGGGTCACAGGTCAAATGGAAAAACATTAAGATGATAACCACAGAGGTAGAGAAACACAGTACTCCCCACTCAGATATAATACCTCAGGTCAGTTTTCTTGAAAATACCCTTAGCGAGAGAGAGGTAAAAGAAGGATGGAAGCTTCTCTTTGACGGTAAAACATCTTCAGGATGGATGAATGCCAGAACAAAGAGGTTCCCGGAATCGGGATGGCAGATCACCAAGGGAATGTTGACAGTCAATCCGGAATCAGCACAAAAGGGTGGCGGCGGAGATATAGTGACTGTGGATAAATTCCGGAACTTCGAACTGATAGTTGATTTCAGATATACCAGAGGAGCCAATAGCGGCATAAAATATTTCGTTGACACTGAAGTAAACAACGGAGCTATGGCATCAATAGGATGTGAATATCAGATACTGGACGACAGGAATCATCCTGATGCCAAAGCCGGAGTCGGAGGCAATCGTACTCTGTCGTCGCTCTATGACCTCCTTCCTCCCCGGAATAAAAGGGATAATGGCGAAAATATCTGGAACAGAGCCACTATAATTGTCAGAGGAAATAAAGTTCAGCACTGGCTCAACGATATGATGACACTGGAATATCAAAGAGGAACGAATTCATGGAAAGAAACAGTAGCTGCCAGTAAATTCAAAAATACTACGGGATTCGGTGAGACAGAGGAAGGCAGAATACTTCTGCAGGATCATGGTGATAATGTATCCTTCAAGAATATTAAAATAAGAGAACTCGAATAAAAAAGTCTGTAGTAAAGAAGCGCTTACATAAACAGCTTTCTTTATTTTCATTATGAATAAAATAAGAAACCTCAAGCCAT